>JAHYIU010000037.1 GCA_019429425.1 Candidatus Syntrophosphaera sp. | reverse complement strand
CAACGTAATCAAAACCCTATTGAAAAGAGCATACGGATACAAGGACTTTGATTACTTCAGACTCAAAGTTCTGCAACGCTGTGGATACCTCATGGATGGACTTACCCACTCTTATTGAACATGAGCCATATAAAAAACTGTTCAGAGGCCAGATAGGTTTATACTTCGCATCAAGCGGGTCGGGATGTAATCCGCCGCAAGAAGGGGTGGCAAATTACGTTTTCAGCGAACCTTTGGGGCTTTGGACCCGGCGATTTTATTCGCGGCGAGTTTTCCCGTGAGGATCGACATCGGAACGCCTGCCGGGCTGTATGCCCATTGGCCCGCCTGGTAGATCGCTGGCAGGGGGGTCAGGACTGAACGGCCGGCAAGCTGGATCTGGTTGACCACGGGCATATCCGGCTGAAACTCCCAGCCCACGATCGCCCCCTCGGAGCTGGCTATGCGGTTGTGGATGCTGAGGGGCGAATATGAGAAGTGGGCGATCACCTTATCCTTCAGCATGGGATACACCGTTTCGGCCATGATGTTGATCAGGCGGGACTCGATCCCGGAAACGAAGTCCTCGATCCAGCCCGCCTCTTCCACCTTTTTGAACAGCTCATATTGAGCCAGAAAACTGATGATGAGCCCTGTTTTGCCTTCCGGGGCATTGCCTTTGTCCTTGAGGCCGGGAATTGATATCTCTAAGGTGTTCAGGGAGATGAATTTATCCAGCCAGGCCAGAACATCCTGCCGGCTGCGATCAGCAAAGTTGGACAGCAGGTCTTGCAGCTCAGCGCGGTGCGTTTGCCCCAAACCCTGTCGGGACGGGGTGTAGAAAAAATGGCCGTTGGCTATTCTGCCAAAGCTTTCCAGGGGCGCGTCAACTTCCAGGAACAAGGTGAACACTGATTCGCCCCCTTTGTTTCTGAGCATCTTGGCTTTGGCGGCTGCGAATTTGGCCTTGACCTTCACGGGCAGGTTTTGCGCTTCGGCAATTCTGTACAGCGTTTTGAGGTCGGCCGCCCAGATGAGGTTTTCATAGGCGTAGCTGAGTCCTGCGTGGTCGGTAACCTTGCGTCGGTCAGGTGATACGCCGGTAACCAGGGTTTCGGTTTTGATTTCGCCTCCCAGTTCCAGGACCTTGTCCGCGAGCGCTTCCGACAGCTTGCCCACGCCGCCTTTGGGGTAGAAATAGTCCAGATAGAGCGAAAAGTAGCTCAGGGCAAAGAAGGTTGGCGTATGCTTGAAAAAATGCTGGGAGATGATGTCCCTGAGCGACGGATTCCTGACCAAGGAGTCCAGATGATCCTCAACGGGATGCTGCATGCGGTTTATTCTGACTATGGTGAAGAGAAAGCGGGGCAACCAGGGAAGCAGTTTTAAGATGAAGAACGAGGTGTCGCGCCTCGGGTCCTTAAAGATTGGATTTTCAATGCCATAGAGAACATCCATGTCCTTCATGATCCTGCGGATGGTTTTCAGTACCGCGTCGATCTCTGCCTGGCTGTCGGGATAGAACTTCTTGAGAAAATCACGGTATTTGGCCAGGCTGTCAATGCCCTCGACGTGCATGATCTCAGCTTCGATCCCCAGCGAAACAGGGCTTGGCAGCACTTCGAGCTCGATATTGAGATCCTTGAGCATGGGGAGTATGATCCCAGCGTCTTCCAGGGCCCTGACTCCGGCGTCAAAATGGAAGCCATCGCGCGAAAAAGAGTTAACCAGTCCGCCCAACTCTCTGTTCTTTTCCAACAGCAGAACTTTTTGCCCCGCGCGAGCCAGATAGGCGGTGGCAGTCAGGCCAGCCATGCCTCCGCCCACAATTATGGTGTCGTATGTCTTTTCACTCATGGCTTAAATATGGGGAAAAAGGGAAAAAAGGGGGGGGGACGTGCTGATGTTCAAGCATCTTCTTCATTCCTTTATGCCAGCCATTTCCAGAGTCAGTCCCCATAACTGGTTGGCAACTTCTCTGTCAAGCGCTGGCGGAGCCGGCTCTTCCTCGGTGGTCAGGTTGAAAAATTTCCCGCTCACACCGTCCAAGTCTTTTGCGACTCCCAAATAGTAGAGGGCTTCGGCTGCCACTTGTGCCGACCTCAAGGTTTTATCGAACCAGTTTTTTTTGAACCACCGGTATAACGGCCCATTTTCCTGGCCTGTTTCAGTTTTCACCGCTCCCGGATGCATGGTGTTGATGGTAACTCCTGAATCCCGCAAGCGCTCGTCAAAGCAAAGCATCGCCAGAAGCTGGGCCGTTTTGGCCGAGCCATAGCTTGCCAATCCTGAATAGCGGCGCTTCTCCCAGTTCAGATCGTCCAATCTCAGGCCCCAGGCGGCAAAGCGGTGCCCCTCGGAGCCCACCATGATGATCCGCGCCTTGGACTGGGCTTTGAGTTTTTCAATCAAAAGGTGATTCATGATGAACGAGGCCAGATAATGCACCGCAAAAACCTTCTCCAGGCCATCGCTTGTTAACTCCCGCCTGGTGAGGTAAACACCCGCGTTGTGGATGAGCACGTCGATGGGTTTTTCCCACTGCGCCATCTGGCTGGAAACCCGGAAAACATCGCCCAACTTGCTCAGATCGGCGATCAGGTAATCGCACTTGACCCCAAATTCGCTCTGGATTTCGCGTTGCAGGCGTTCTGATTTTTCCTGGTTTCTGTTGATGCAGAGCAGGTTTGCCCCCTGGGACGCGTACTTGCGGGCGGTGGCACGGCCAATTCCTGATGTGGCGCCGGTTATGGCCACAGTCTTATCCTTGAAGGGGTCGGGGCATGGTTTGGGGTCCTTGCGGTTGTTTCTGAGCATCGCGAAGATATTGGACCACTTATACTCCCGGATGTATTGCCTGGTTTTTTTCGTCATAGCAGTCGCTCAGCCGAATTTCCTGACCAAAAACCTGCGGTACATCTTGTTAAAATGGGGAATGTTGTTGAATATGTCACCCCATAGATCGTAATAATCCCGCTGTTCCTTGATCAACCCATCCTCGCTCAGCACCAGTTTGGTCGCCCCGTACATCGGGGTGTCGGGGTATTTCTTGAACATCATGGTCATGACCCAGTCAAAAACGATCACATTGTCGTTTTGGGCAATGGCCAGGATTTCCATCTTCAACTGTTTGGTGCGTTTGGTAAGCCGCTTGCACATGGCGATGAAAGCGTCGATGCCCTCGATCCGCTGGATGGTATCCTGAAAAACTATGTCCCGGTGATAATAGGGAAAGATGTGGGACCAATCAGGTTTCCCTTCCCGGTTATAGGTTCTGGACCACAATTCCCGGATCGTGTCCATGTTCAAGGGAACCACTTCTTGCGCGTCAATTCTTGTTTGCTGATCCATAGTATCCATTCTGTTTATAAGTGTTTGGTTGCGCGTCAGATGTCGTTTGCGGCAATCGCTGTCGAGTTCCGAATGCGGAGCGGGTTCAGGCTCATTTTTCTCAAGTTCCTGAAAACACCCGATCTTCCTCGTTACTCACTTTCTCTGTTGGACAAAATGACTGCATGTTTTTATTCCATTTTTTATTTACTGATTTCCCAGTCAAGTTCTTTTTCTCTGCTCTGCCGCGCAGCTGCTTATAGGAAAACGCGGGCAGGCCCGGCGCCCGATAAACATTGACACAAACTCAGGTTCCTTATTTCTTGCACAGAACTAAGGAGCCTGATTTTATGAGATATTTCCTGGTCCTGTTGATGCTTGCCCCCCTCTCCGGGCTGCTCTGCGCGGAGAATTTTGAGCTTCTTTCTCCGGCCGAAACCGGACAACTGGTGGAAATGCTGGAATACGCGGGCCTGGACAGCACATCCCTGCGCTTTGAAAAGGACTGGAGCCTGAGCACCAAGTTCAAGCTGGACTGGCAGTTGCGCCAATTGCAGGATCCCTGGCAGGCCTTGGATGACCTGGCGGAACTTCGCGAGCTCTGCGCCATCGCGGATGAAGATCCGAACTCTCTGCCCCGGCTTTTGACGCGCCTGGGCGGCATCGCCTTCAATCTCGATCCGGAGCGCTATGGGGACATTTACGAATCCAGCCATCTCCTTTATTCTCAAAGTTTTGGCCTGCAGGTGCGCCGCCCCCGCGATATATTTGCCTGGCTGGAACAGGGACTGGATGAACTGCAGGCTGATTTTTCCCCGGTCGTGAGTGCCCTGGGCAGAGAGAATGCGGACCTGCTCTTCTCTTTCTGGGTCTGGCAGTTCATCGAAAGCGAAGACGCCGATAAATACGGGGAGTATTTCAAGGAACAGGGGCTTCCGGATCCGGACAGCCTGGAGACCAAGGAAATCTACAAGCTCATGGCAGACATCAGCTTGGAGGGCCTGCTTCGGTGCGGCACAAGGTTCTTCGCTCTGGCGGATGTGCTGGTCCGGGAAGCTGCAAGTCTGGATCTCAGCCATAAGAAAACCCTGACCAGGAAGACCAGATACGGCCTGATGGCAATCGGCACACGGGGCGATGATGTTTACAGTGCCGAAACTCTGGGCCCGGAACCGCTCTGCCTGCTGCTCGATCCGGATGGCAATGACGTGTATGATCTGGACCTGAACACCTCTTTCGGTCACAATTTCTACCTCCTGGTGGACCTGGCTGGCAGTGACGTCTACCGGAATTCCACCCCGGGCGGGATGTTCAGCAGCGCCTTCGGCTTCGGATATTCCTGCGACCTGGGCGGAGACGACTTTTACCAGACCGGCGATTTCGCCTTTTCCGCCTTTGCCGGGATGAACCTGCACATCGACCGGGAGGGCGACGACAACTATCGCGGCGGGCTTTTTTCCCAAGGCGCGGCGATGTTTGGAGTTTCGCTGCTATTGGATCAAGCGGGCAACGATTCCTACCAGGCCAGCGTTTCGGGACAAGGATTCGCCAGCACCCACGGGGTGGGGGCGCTTTTGGACCAAGGCGGCGCAGACACTTACGCCCTGGGGGGCAAGTATTTCCATGAACCACTGATGCCGCTGGACTATATCACCCTCGGACAGGGCATGGGATTGGGCCTGAGGCCTGATCTGGCCGGCGGTTTGGGCCTGCTTTACGACAAGGGCGGAAATGACCGCTATTTGGGAGGGGTTTATGCCCAAGGCTCCGGATATTGGTATGCCACCGGAGCTTTGCTCGACGAGGCCGGAAACGACGTCTACAACACGGTTTACTACCCCCAGGGCTCCGGGATCCACCTGGCCTGCGGCTTTCTCTTCGACGGAGGGGGCGACGATGCCTACTACAGCAGGCACGGGCCGGGCCAGGGAGCCGGACACGACTGGGCTTTGGGCATGCTGATCGACGCGGGCGGAAACGACGCCTATTCGATCCAAGGCGGAAACGGCCTGGGATTGACCAACTCCGTGGGTATCTTTGTGGATAAAAGCGGCGATGACCGCTATGAGCGCAATGAGGGGCAAAACTTTGGCAACGCGAACTTTAGCCGCAGCACCGGAGGGATCGGGCTGTTTCTCGATGCCGGAGGCAAAGACGCCTATCCGGACAGCCTGCATAGCAACGATAACACTTGGCAGAAAGGAACTTACGGCATCGGCTGGGACATCGAACTGAACATTATCAGCAAGACCGCGATCGAAGATCTCGCCGAAACAGCAGCTTTGCCGGACAGCACGGACAGCATTGCAGACATCTTTGCCGCCGCCTCAGAATGGGAGGTAGGCTCTGCGGTGCAGAGAGTGCGCACGGCCCGGGATATCCTGATCTCGCGCGCCGAAGAGGCCATCCCCTATGTGTTGGAAAAGAAGATCGGGACGGATTCCGGATTGGAATACCGGGCTCTGGAGATTTTGGCAAAGAGCTCCGATGCCTTTGTCCGCCAGTTGTTTGACCTGATCGAAGGAGCGGATAGCCTGGCGGCCAAGAACGCCCTGTCCCTGATCTCCGGGGTGGGCGACAGCCTGCTGGTGGACTACGTTGAACGCTTGCTGCAGGCCAAAAAGTATGAAACCGCCTGCCTCTCAGTGCTGGCGGGCGTGCATTCGGAACGCGGAGTCGCGATCCTGAGAGAGTACATACACCATCCCAGCGAGCGATTCCGCTATATAACGGCGCGCTCGCTGCTCCAGATCAAGCATCCGCAAGCCCGGGAAACATTGTTGCTGATGGAGGAAGATCGCTCCTTCCTGGTCCAGGCCCTGCTGCGCAACCTTCCCGCGGAGACGTTGCCATGATTGACGCAAAACAAGCCTTCTACCAATTCCTGCTCGAACTGGAGCTGCCGGAACCGGATGTTCTGCTATCCCGCTTTGAGCTGTATCACAGCCTGCTGCTGGAGCAAAACTCCCGCTTGAACCTCTTTTCCCGCGCCACTCCTAAATCCGAGCTGTGGACAAAGCATTTTCTTGACAGCCTTGTGCCTCTTAAATGTATTGACTTCACAGGGAAAAAAGTAATTGATTTCGGCTCCGGAGGCGGTCTGCCCGGCATTCCGATCAAACTGGCCGTCCCCTCCTGCCGGATGACGCTATTGGATTCCGTGCGCAAGAAGACTGTCGCTCTACAGGAAATGGTTGGCCAGCTTGAACTTAAAGAGTGTGAAGTGATATGGTCCCGGCTGGAGGATCACCGTCCCGAGGGTGGAAGTTACGACCTGGTCCTGCTGCGTGCGGTCAGGCTGGAAGAGCGCTATCGAAAGCCTCTGCGACAGCTGCTTACTGAGAGTGGCTGCGCGATATTTTACAAGGCGCAGGACCTATCGGACATTGCCCATTTGGGGCCGGAAGAGCTTTGGCAGCAGGACTTTGACTTTGGCCAGAGGGCGGTTTATTCCCTGGACCGCGCGCGATTATGAGACTGACAGGAAAGTGTAAGGATATATGGGAAAGATAATTACGATCGTCAACCAAAAAGGCGGGGTCGGGAAGACCACTTCCGCGGTGAACATTGCCGCCGGACTGGCCGTATTGGAAAAAAAGACCCTGCTGGTCGACCTCGATCCGCAGGGTAACGCCACCAGCGGAATCGGGCTGGACAAGGAAAAGCTGGAACTGCAAGTGTATGATTCGCTTATCGGCACCATACCCATGCAGAAGGCCGTCCTGCCCACTCCCACGGAAAACCTTTGGTGCGTGCCCAGCAATATCAACCTCACCGGCGCCGAGATCGAACTGGTGCACGAATTTGCCCGCGAGCACAAGCTGCGCGAGGCTTTGCACCCCATCAAAGACCAGTATGATTATATCATCATCGACTGCCCGCCCTCGCTGGGACTGCTGACTGTCAATGCCTTGACCGCGGCCACAGACCTTTTGGTGCCGATCCAGTGCGAATATTACGCCTTGGAAGGCGTCAGCCAGCTTCTTTCCACGATCCGGCTGATCCAGAAAAGCCTCAATCCCCAGCTCAACGTGATCGGCATTCTGCTCACCATGTTCGACCGGCGCGTGAACCTCTCCATGCAGGTGGCCAAAGAGGTGAGGCGCTATTTCAAGGAGAAGGTCTTCCGCACCATCATCCCCCGCAACATCAAACTGACTGAGGCTCCCAGCTTTGGCAAACCCATCTTTTTATACGACATCCGCTCTCCCGGGGCCATGAGCTATCTCAATCTGGCCACCGAGATCATTGAAAGGACGTGAGGAACTTATGAACGAACATCTTGGCCGCGGTTTGAGCGCTCTGATCCCAGACCGCGATGAAACCCCGGTTGGACAGGCCAATCTGGGCACTTTGCCCATCGACCGGATCAAGACCAATCCCTATCAGCCCCGCCGCAATTTTGACCCCGCCAGCCTGGCGGAACTGGCGGAATCGATCAAGGCCAACGGCATCATCCAACCCCTCATCGTTACCAAAACCGAAGGTTCCGACTATGAATTGATCGCCGGCGAACGCAGGCTGCAGGCGGCAAAACTGGCCGGCCTGGAACAGGTGCCCGTCGTGATCCGCAGCGTGAGTCACAAGGAGCAATTGGAACTGGCGATCGTGGAAAACATCCAGCGCGAGGACCTCGATCCGATCGAGGAAGCGCATGCCTATCAAACTCTTGCCGACGAATTCCAACTCACCCATCAGCAGATCGCGCAGACAGTTTCCAAAGAACGGACCACAGTCACCAACAGCATCCGCCTGCTCAATCTGCCTTTGGAAGTGCAATCGCTGATCTCGGACGGACAGCTCAGCCCCGGCCACGCGCGCGCCGTCCTGAGCGTCGAACCGGAGTACCAGGCTCTGTTTGCCCAATACATCATCCAATACCGGCTTACCGTCAGGCAGGCCGAAGCAAAAGCCAAAACCTTCGCCCAAACCCGGGTGAAGCCGGAACACACCACCGATAATTCTGCATTTTTGAAGAGTTTCGCCGTAGACCTGCAGCGCCTGCTGGGACTGAAGGCGAAAGTGAACGAGCGGGGCGGAAGGGGAAAAATTACCCTCGAGTACGGCTCGCTGGAAGAACTGGCTAAATTCAAGGACCTGATCAACACCCTGAGGAGAGATTAACAATGATACGCATTCTGGTCACAGGCGGCGCCGGCTTCATCGGCGCGAATTACATCCACCACCTGTTTGAAGGCCCAGCTTTCGATGGCTGTGTCTTCAACATCGACAAACTCACCTACGCCGGGAACCTGGAAAGCCTCGTGGACGTCGCTGCCAAGCATCCCGGCCGCTATTTCTTTGAATGTGCCGATATCTGCGACGCGGACAGTGTTGCGGAGGTAATCTACAAATTCCGGCCGGACACCGTGGTCAACTTTGCCGCGGAATCCCATGTCGACCGTTCCATCGACGGTCCGATGGAGTTCATCAACACCAACGTATTGGGCACAGCGGTGCTGCTGGATGTGGCGCTGCGTTATTGGCGCAGCCTGGATGACGAGGCGAAGACTGCGTTCCGCTTCCATCACGTCTCCACCGACGAGGTTTTCGGTTCGCTCGGGAACGAGGGCTTGTTCACTGAAACCACTGCCTATGACCCTTCCTCGCCCTATTCGGCATCCAAAGCGGGTTCGGACCACCTTGTGCGCGCCTGGCACCGCACTTTCGGGCTGCCGGTTCTGATCTCCAACTGCTCGAACAACTATGGCCCCTACCAATTTCCGGAAAAGCTGATCCCCCTGATGATCCTCAACTGTCTGGAACACAAGCCATTGCCGGTTTACGGACAGGGCCTGAACGTGCGCGACTGGCTCTATGTGCGCGATCATTGCGACGCCATCAACTGCATCATCAAAAACGGCAGGCTGGGGCAGACCTACAACATCGGCGGCCACAACGAGATGAAGAACATCGAGATCGTGACCACCATCTGCAAGCTGCTGGATGAGCTGCAACCCTCGGAGCAGCTTGGCTCCTACACCGAGCTGATCACTTATGTCACCGACCGTCCCGGACACGACCTCCGCTACGCCATCGACGCCAGCAAGATCCATTCGGAACTGGGTTGGCTGCCCCGGGAAACTTTCGCCAGCGGGATCCGCAAAACCGTGGTCTGGTATCTGGAGAACAAACAGTGGTGGCAGGACATCCAAAGCCGGAAATACAAGCAGCAGAGATTGGGGCTGGGCAGATAAAATGCAGGAAGTTCTTTCCCGGCAGAGTATTAAAGACAGGTAAACGATGCCTTTGTTCGCCAAGTATAACTCCAGGAGGAGACAATGAATAAACTCAAGCTGGCAAAGCTGATGACCGTCCTCGGCCTGGCCGCCCTGACGCTTTTAGCGGCGGGTTGCGTGCCCCGGTTTTTTCTGGAATCAGGCATCCCGGACGTGGTTGTGGTGGCCAAGACGCCCTCATCCTCGCAGATCCCCGCTCCGGGCGTCGATGCCCATTTCGTCTATGTCGACGACTATTTCATCATGGAAGAGCCGCTCACAGATCAATCCTATGTCTATGCCGCGGTTGCCAAAATGGTGGTGGCGCCCAGCCCCGCGACCGATAACAGGGGCAAATTCCGCCGCCTGATGGACAACCAGGAGGTCTGGACAAGATACTACGCCAAGACCCGGATCGCCACGCGCGCGGACATGATTGTGGACAAAGAGGTCTTTTTCCTGAATTACCTTGATTCCTATGGCAACTACCGCGCCCCCGAAAGCCTTTCCGAAACCCAGAACAGTTGGTGGTTCAAGGCCAGGGTATCCGGTACCGCTGATCTCCACAGGGGTTTCCTGACCATCGGCGGTGGCTACAACGTGAGCCTCAACGCCCTGCGCGTCGCGGTCCCGTGATCCCTTTTCCCTAGCCGTTTACCGAGGCCGGATACCGTTCGGCCTCTTTTTTTGTCCCATGGGCCGATAGGAAAGAGGGCCAACTGGAGCAAAAATTGCTAGACCATAAAGGACAAGGTTTGCCTGGACCTGATTCTGGCCTGGCACGGACAAGCCCTAATTTGGAGTTAGATATATGCGCCACATAGTTTTAGTCATGCTACTCATTTCCCTGGCCGCCCTCTGGGCGCAAGGCAGCACCCTGCCCACCTGCTATTATACCTACGACCAGATCTCGCAACTGCTGACCGATCATGCGGCCGAACATCCGGACATAGCCAAGAAGGTCCAGATCGGCTTTTCCCAGCAGGATGAGGTTCCCATCTATGCCCTGCGGATCTCGGACAACGTGGACACCGACGAAGAAGAACCAGCCCTGCTCTTTGTGGGGCAGGTGCACGCGGAAGAGGTCCTGGGAGTGCAGATCACGATGAGCAACATCGCCGAGATCCTTTCCCGGCGCTACCAACTTCCTTACGCCCAGTGGATCAACCAACTGGACATGTGGTTCGTGCCCACCCTCAATCCCGAGGGGCACAATGTGGTGACGGCCAATCTGGACACCTCCTACCGCAAGAACAAGCGGGACATGAACAACAACGGCGTTTTCGACTACAGCCCCCTGGTGGGCTATGATCTGGACGGAGTCGACCCCAATCGCAATTTCGAGTTTAACTGGGTGCATGGCGACACGCTCTGGCAGCCAGGCGGATTGGAGGTTTGGGACTACTATCGGGGGCCGGGTCCGATGAGCGAAAGCGAAAATCAGGCCATCAAGAGCCTCACTGATCAATACCAGTTCGTCTATTCGATCTGCTGGCATTCCTCCCGCACCGGGAATCTGAGCGAGAAAGCCTACTATTCTTTCAACTGGAAGGATGTCCGGCCTTCTCCGGACGTCACTTTCGCGCAGTCGATCTGTGCCGGGGTGGCCAGCCAGATCATAAATGAAGCAGGCACCGCAACCTATGAGGCCTTGCCCAACCTCAGCCGCAAAGGCTGTTTCCACGACTGGATGTACCAGCAATACGGCGCTTTCCAGATCCTGATCGAATGCGGGACGAGCAACCTGCAGCCGGATTCATTGCTGATGGTGAATACGGTGCAGCGTACCAGCAACGCGGTACGCTGGATGCTCAACCGGGCTTTGCCCTATTCCGCGGATGTGCCTTCCAGTTCCATGCTCACTGGAAACATCCGGGACGCGGTCACCGACGCGCCCCTGGACGCGGAAATAATTGTCCAGCAACATCATGCCCCCTGGTTCAAACCCCGTCTGGCCAATCCGGATACGGGACGCTACTGGAAAGCCCTGCCCACGGGCACTTACACGATCCAGCTCAGGAAACGGGGATACTGGGATACCATCGTGCCCAACGTGATGGTCAACAACGCTTCCTGGACGGTCAGGAATTTCACCCTGCAGCCCAGGCAGCCGGTCACTTTGACGGGAGAAGTCCTCTCCGGGACCCTGCCTCTGAACGCCACGATCAAAATCTATGAGCTGGAACCGGTTGTCCTGCAGGCAAATGGGACTTTTTCTTACGAGACCTTCGAGGGCGAATATCCGATCGAAGTGCGCGCCGAGGGCTACTTCCCGTACCTGGGCACGGTCAACATTTCGCCCGGATCAGCGCATCTGAGTTTTCAGCTCAGCCCGGCCAATGTGCTGTTCAGCGAGGATTGGGAAACTGGCACGGACGGCTGGGAGATCGAAGGCCCCTGGGTGCTGCAGGACGAGTTGTCCGTTTCCGGCAAGGCCATCACGGATAGTTGGGGCGGCTGGGGATTCTACGCGGTGAACGCGGATGTTTGGATCGCCACGACAGAATCCATCCAGGTCCCTTCGACCGGATCGACCCTGCTCTTGTTCGATTCGCATGTCTACACCGAATACTTGTACGATCCAGTATCCGTGGAAGCCTCGATTGATGGCGTCAGTTGGGACGTGCTCTGGCAAAAATCCGGCCAGCACGACTATTTCAACCACGAATACGTGAGCCTTGATTCCTATGCCGGAACCGGGGTATTCCTGCGCTTCCGCCTCACCGACCAATCCACCCACGTGGAGCTGACTGATCCGGGCTGGACCCTGGATAATATCAGCGTCGTGACCGGAACGTCCACATCAGCCCACGATCCAGCGCTTCCGGGCCTGCCCGTTGCGCTCTATTCAAACTTTCCCAATCCCTTCAATCCCGAAACCACCATTCGCTACAGCCTTGCCGCACCAGGGGAGGTGGAGATCTCCATATTCAATCTCAAGGGTCAGTTGGTCCGCCGTTTGCTGCATGAAACCAAGCCCGCCGGATACCATCAGGTGATCTGGAACGGGAAAGACGAGACTGGCAGGACGGTCGGAAGCGGGATCTATTTCTATCGCTTGATCAGCGGGGATTACAACAAAACCCTGAAGATGATGTTGCTCAAGTAGTTATGCCGCTTCAGCCAAACACCTGACCCCTGTCGCCCTCCTTATCAATACGGTGTCAATACGGACTCATTACGGACAAAGTCCGTAATGAGTCCGTATTGACACCGTATTGATAAGGAGGGCGACAGGGTGCTTGACCAAGGTGTTTTCTTCGTAAACGCGTTTCAGATCGGCATTGAAGAGATGGCCAGACGGATTTATCAACTTCCTGTTATGTCGAAGGGTGATCCCAGGCTCTTTAACCAGATCGTCCCGGAGGGGTGAATCAAGCCTGGAGTCTTTTCAGATCAGCGTTTGCGCACCAGGCGGAATCCCACGAACTGGTAACCCCGGGCGGGATCGCCTTTATCGCGGTAGAGGATTCCCAGATTGGTGCCTTCTCCGTTGCGGACGCTTCCGCCGCGGATCACCTTGAGGGTCCCGCTGGCCGGTCCGGTGGGATTGATGAAGGTGGAAAGGGTGTTGGGGTAGGAGGGGTCAAACCAGTCCCAGCACCATTCGGCGACGTTTCCGGTCATGTCGTGGAGGCCGTAGGCGTTGGCTTTTTTTCCTCCTCCGCTGCGGATCCTGCCGCTGCTGTTTTCGCGGTACCAGGCCACCTCATCCGGATCGTCTGAACCGCTGTAAGCATGCAGCCCTCCGGCTTTGGCTGCCATTTCCCATTCCGCCTCTGTGGGCAGTCGGTATCCGTTGGCGGAAAAATCACAGGTCACTGAAGCCGCCGTGCTGCCCGTGATCCTGTAAGCCGGCTGCAGGCCCTCATTCTCGCTCCGGGCGTTGCAATAGCGGATGATGCGCATCCAACTCACGTTGTCCACCGGCACCCGGTCTGAAATGAAACTGACGCTGGCCGGCATCATGTATTGGTTCCATTCCGCCTGAGTGACTTCGCCCCTGCTGATGTAAAAGCCGTCCTGGGATACGTTGTGGTTGGGATTTTCTTTGAGGCGGTTGAAGCCGAAAGAGCCATCCGGAACGTGCACGAAGTTGTCCGGAATCGGGACCCTGGCTTTCACCGGGGCCTTGGGCACGCTGTAATCCTCTTCGCTGGCGAGGGTTTGACGCCTCGGGTCTTCGCGGGTTTCAGTGGTTAGGACCTCGTTTTCCTGATTTGTCCTGCGTTCGCGTCCATTGAGCAGATCGGCCAGGGTGGTCCGGGTCGTGTCTTCAGGCAGGGTGGGCAAATAAACGCTGTTGCCTCCAGGCCCGGGGCTGTTCAGTTTTGGGAGGACATAGTAAAAAAGGAAGCCCAAGCTCGCCACAATGAGAAAGATCAGCCCATAAAATTTCCAGTCAAAGCCTGCCTTGGGCGCGGGTGGGGCTGCTTCCTTGAGGCCGGCGAGGGTTTGGTTCGATTCCGGAGCGATGTAGGCCACATCCCTATCCGCCGGCTGCAAAGAGTTCAAGCCCCGCAGCAGCGATTCCAGGGAAGCGTACCTATGCAGGATATTGCGGTGCAGGCATTCAGCCAGCAGTTTGTTCAGGCCCATTGAGGTCCCGGCGATATAGGTGAATTTCTGTTCCCGGAGCCTTTGCGAGTTGTAAATGGATTTGTAAAGCACGTTCCTGGAGAGGAGTTGGGAGAGGATCACGCCAATGTTGAAGATCTCCTCGCGCTCGTCCACTTCTTCATAACTGACTCCAGATGAAAGGACGGTTATCTTTCCGGATTCCTCGACCATGATCCCGCTGGGGGTAAGTTTGGTCAGGGTAAGGCCCTGCCTGCGGACCGCGATGGCAGTTTGGATGAGCCTGCGGGCGATCTCGCGCACGAAGTTCTCGGTCAACCTGTCGGGATCGTTGGCTCTGATCTGGGCCAGGGACTGGCCTTTGACAAATTCGGCGACCATGAAGGCGGGATCGTGGTTCTGGTTCACTTCCACGACCCTGGCCGTGTGCGCCGTATCGAGTTTGTTCAGCCGCTGGAGCCTCTTCTGGAGGTTGATGGCCGTATCCAGATTGGAAAATTCTGATTTGAAGAACAGCTTCAGGACATACTCTTTGCCATCTTTGGCAGCGATGTATTTGATGCCCTCGGGATCCTTGTTGAGCATCCGGATCACGGTGTAGCCATTGAAGACCTGACCCGCTTCCAGGAGCTGGTAGGTGGGATCAGAGATCTCATTCACGTTGAAATCCCGCAAAACCTCAGGGCTTTCCGGCGCCGGCATCGGCTCAAAAGCAGCCTGTTCCTGAATTTCGACCCTTTCCCCGCATTGGG
Organism: Candidatus Syntrophosphaera sp.; assembly: GCA_019429425.1. Taxonomy (NCBI): domain Bacteria; kingdom Pseudomonadati; phylum Candidatus Cloacimonadota; class Cloacimonadia (SeqCode); order Cloacimonadales (SeqCode); family Cloacimonadaceae (SeqCode); genus Candidatus Syntrophosphaera; species Candidatus Syntrophosphaera sp. The sequence goes on along the minus strand of JAHYIU010000037.1, from coordinate 6,991 downwards.
GGCAAAACTTAGCCCTGGGGCTGAGCTGTTTGCCGCAGCTGATGCAATAGCGCATAATCCACCTCGGTGTTGGCCTCCGGATTCATTCCACTTTCCGGATCCGCAGGAACACTTCCCTGCCGTTGATATCAAAGGCTTGCATGCCTTCAGGGCTGGCCGCTTCCACGATCTCGTTGCACAGCGTTTCCGCCAGGATGTAATCTTCATAACCGGAAAGAGCGGAGCGGATATCGTCGTCCCCGTGCCAGATCAGCGTGATGCGGTCCATGATCTCAAAACCCTGTTCCTTGCGGTTGAACTGGATCTTGTTCACCAATTCTCGAGCGTATCCTTCCTGCAGGAGTTCGGGTGTGAAGGTTGTGTCCAGGGCCACGAACATGTCCTTCATGCTTTCGAAAACAAGGCCTTCCCTGGGTTTGATGTGCACGGCCACGTCTTCCGGGACCAAGTCTATGTCCAGTTCGGCCAGATGATAGGAACTCTGGCCATTGAAGGCGGCCAGGACGTCCTGGCCCCGGACCCGGGCAAGTTCAGCCGCTATGGCCTTCATCTGGTTGCCGTATTTGGGTCCCATGACCTTGAACTGGGGCTTTAGTTCATACTGGACGAATTCGTCATCCTCCGCCACAAAGCTTATCCTGTGGATGTTCACTTCCTCCTGGATCAGGTCGAACATGCGTTCCACGGTATCTTTATACCTGGCCGGAACGAACATCTGCCCCAGAGGTTGGCGTACCTTTATCTGGCAGGCGTTGCGGGCCGCGCGGCCCAGATAGACCAGATCGATGATAACCTGCATTTCTGCTTCCAGGGCGGGATCGATGCAAGCCTGCTCCGCTGCGGGAAAATCTGCCAGGTGGACGCTTTCGCCGGCTTCCAGATTCTGATAAAGCTCCTCCGCCAGGTATGGCGTGAAGGGTGCTATAAGTTTGGACACGTTCACCAGAACCTGATACAGGGTGCGATAGGCATCCACCTTGTCCTGAGTGAGTTCCATCGCCCAAAATCTTCTGCGGCTGCGGCGCACATACCAGTTTGAGACCTCGTCGATCACGAAATCCTGTATGGCGCGCACAACTTTGGTGAATTCATATTCTTTCATCCACTGCCGCACTTTCCCAACCAGCGAATGCAGCCGGGAGATGATCCAGCGGTCGATCTCAGCCTCGCGCTGCCAGTCCTGGGGATAGGCTTGCGCGTCGAAGGAATCGATATTGGCATAGGTGGCGTAAAAGGAATAGACGTTTTTCAGGGTGCCGATGAACTTTCCGACGATCTCTTTCACCCCGTCTTCATCGAAGCGGGTTGGCACCCAGGGCGGCGAAACCTCCAAGAGATACCAGCGGATGGCGTCGGCCCCGTAATCCTGCATCAATTGGATCGGATCGACCGCGTTGCCTTTGGATTTGCTCATCTTCTGGCCGTTCTTGTCCTGGATCATGTCGTTCACGAGGCAGCTTTTATAGCTGGAAACGCCCTTGTAAAGCGTGGCGATCGTGAGCATGGAATAGAACCAGCCCCGCGTCTGGTCGATCCCCTCGGAGATGAAATCCGCCGGAAACAGCTCCGGCACAAAGTTTTCGGAGTTCTCGAAGGGATAATGCCATTGCGCGAAAGGCATCGAACCGCTGTCGAACCAGCAATCGATCACCTCCGGGGTGCGGTTCATGGTAGATCCGCACTGTTGGCATGTCAATACAACATCATCTATGTAGGGACGGTGCAGTTCGATGTCCTCCGGAACGGGAGAGCCGTCTTTCAATCTGCCTTGCTCTGCCAGTTCCCGGATTGAGCCGATCGAGCTCTTGTGCCCACAATCCGAGCAGACCCAGATGTTGAGCGGCGTGCCCCAAAAGCGGTCACGCGAAAGGGCCCAATCCACGTTGTTTTCCAGCCATTCGCCGAAGCGCTTTTCTCCCACGAATGGCGGATACCAATCGATCCTGGCGTTGTTTTCAAGCAGTTGGTCCTTGAAATCCGTGGTGCGGATATACCAGCTTTCCCGGGCGTAATAGATCAACAGGCTCTGGCAGCGCCAGCAATGCGGATAGCTGTGCTTCACCTGCTCGCGCCGGTAGAGGTTTCCGCTTTCCTTGAGGCTGCGGATGATGTCCTTGTCGGCAGTTTTGACGAAGATCCCGGTCCAGGGTTCGATCAGGTGGTTGAATTTGCCCTCGGCGTCCACGGGCTGGATGAAGGGCAGGTCGTATTTGAGGCCCAGGGCATAGTCGTCCTGGCCAAAGGCCGGAGCGGTGTGGACAATCCCGGTGCCGTCCTCCATGCTCACGTAATCCGCCAGGCCGACGTACCAGGCGGGTTTTTCCACTTTCACAAAGGTGAACAGCGGCTGATAGGGCCGGCGTTCCAGCGCGGAGCCCATAAATTCCCCGACTATCTCGTATTCCCCGTCCAAAACTTCCAGGCGCGCCTTGGCCAGAATCATGAAAACACCTTGGTGGCGGACCTTTACGTAGGTCTGGTCCGGATGCACGGCCAGGGCGACATTGGAGATCAGGGTCCAGGGCGTGGTCGTCCAGGCCAGATACCAGGTGTCGGCTGCGTCCAGGGCCTTGAACTTGACGAACACGGAGGGGTCTTCCACATCCTTGTAGCCCTGCGCCACCTCGTGTGAGGAAAGCGGAGTCCCGCAGCTTGGGCAATAGGGCACGATCTTGTGCGCCTTGTAGATCAGGCCGCGCCAAAAGAAATCGTCCAGGATGTGCCAGACGGACTCGATGTAATCGTTGTGCATCGTCACATAGGGATTGTCCAGATCGATCCAGTAGCCCATCAGTTCAGTCATTTCCTGCCACAGATTGAGATAGCTCCAGACGGAATCCTTGCAGGCCTGGCAAAATTTCTCGATCCCGTATTCCTCGATGCTTTTCTTGTCTTCCAGGCCGAGCTGTTTTTCCACCTCGATCTCCACGGGCAGGCCGTGGGTGTCCCATCCCGCCTTGCGTTTCACCTGGAAACCGGTCATCGTTTTATAGCGGCAGACCGCGTCCTTGAGCGTGCGGGCCATGACATGGTGGATGCCGGGCTTGCCATTGGCGGTGGGCGGTCCTTCGTAGAAAACGAACTGGGGACGGCCGGAGCGGATATCGATGCTTTTCTGCGCCAGGCCGTGCTGCTTCCAATAGGTGCGGACGCGCTCTTCCAGATGCCTGGGGCTTTCTTTCAGGTCTATGCTTTTATACATTTTTATCTTGCTGTGTTCCTTGTCTGCTTGCCGGATTGAGGGTCAGCCTGACCCCGGTTTTTCCTGGCTCTGTAGTTTAGATCTTTTTGGTCCTGCCCAGGCGTTTCTGCCCAGGCACGAAATTCTGTTTGGCGAAGGGATTGCTCTTTTTGTGCTCATGGGGGTTTACCACGAGAACTTCAGAGCTTTCCTCCTCCACTTCCTTCTCTTCAAAAAGCTCGCCGAAATGCTCTTTCAGATCCTCGTGGCCGGATACGTAGGCTTTCCATTCCTCGATGGCGGCTTCCATGTCCACGCAGTGGGTGCAAAGCACCAGCAGATTCTGCTCCGTCACGCCGATCCAGCCGCGGTCATAGCAGACTCCGCAGCTTTTCTTGCGGCGGTTTTTCCGGGCTATCTCCTGTGCCGCTTCCAGGTGTTTTTCTTCAAGCTTAAACATAAGTTCTCCTCTTCTAAGGGTTTGGCTGCCCGCAAAGCTCCGGACAGCGGGTTAAACACTCTTTTTAACCAGTTGCGTCATTATTTTCACATGCGCATTTCTGAAAAGGATTTTTTTGTCCGCGCTGGTCCCGGCTATTTTTTCTTTCTGGATTTCGCCGTGCCTGTGGGGATCGGTTCTTTGGTGAGCTCTTCGATCGGCTGGCTGGCTGGCGCCTCTTTCGGGGCGAATTGCACAGGCTCGCTGATCATGGTTCTTTTCAGTTCCACGCGCACGATCGGCTCCAGGCGGTGGGTTACGATAAACAGGTTTTTGTTGCGGGAAAGCTCCAGCTTTTCCTCGGGCGTCATCGCGTTGATGTCATCGAGATTGACGATCCGGTCGATCTTTCCAGTGGCCATGTCCACGATCTGGACAAAGGTTTGTTTCTCGGCCATGAAGGATACCTCCATTATGTATTTATCAGGGAATTTTCTGCATATGTCGATCACGAAATCCAGATACTCACTGCGGTTGAGCCTGTGCCAGATCCTGAAGGAACGGCATTTCAGGATCCGCGGGCAAACCGCGCAAAGCGGCGGCGCTATCTGGCGATGGCGCTTGAGTTCGCAGGCATGGAGTCTGGATTTTTTCATAACTATTCCGTTTCTCTGAAAGCGCCGATGCTGTCAAGCAAAGAGTGAACTTTCCGCCTCCAGGCACGATGATGGTTCTTGGGCCCCTGATCATTTTTTCAGGATCCCTATCCAACTGAGTGGATTTTCAGCTTCTCTCAGCCTGTCTGGCCCCCCTTATCATTACGGTGTCAATACGGACTCATTACGGACAAAGTCCGTAATGAGTCCGTATTGACACCGTAATGATAAGGGGGGCGAAAGGGAGAAAACATTGGTGGATATTGGTTAACAATAGCCGTGGTGAACACTGGTCTGTATGCGCATATAAGAGTTTGTTCATCTTTTAGATAGGGCTTTTCAGAAAACAGGCGGAGCATTCGATAGCCTGACGGATGAGCAGATCCAATGGAGCCGGCAAAACCAGTACCGGTTCCAGCGCGGGGAATTTCTTGACAGTTGGAGGCTTTCCGGGCCATTGATACGCATTGACCAAAATACCCTGCCAGAGGTGATCAATGAAGCGACCCGTGATCGGTATCAGCATGAACTACATGCAATTGGGAACCTACCACCAGTTCCATGTCCGCGACAAATACATCGACGCCGTGTACAAATATGGCGGCCTGCCCTTCCCCATTCCCGGGTTGGAGGATAAAGCCGCCCTGCTCCAGTATCTGGAGCGGGTGGGAGTGCTGGTGATCATCGGCGGGCTGGATTATCCGCCGGACCTATACGGCGAAGAACCCCATCCCAAAACGGATCTGGCCCACGAGCGCCGGGTGAAGGGGGATTATCTGCTGCTGGAAACCGCGCTGGAACTGGGCAAACCGGTACTGGGCATCTGCGCCGGGATGCAACTGATGAACATCTTTTTTGGCGGCAAACTGATCCAGCACATCGACGAACTGGAAGCCCACTACGGAGAAAAGTACCATCCCGTGAAGATCCACGGCGGACGCTGGCTCCCCCGCATCTTTGGCAAAGAAGAGGTTATGGTCAACTCCAATCACCACCAGGGCGTCGATCCAGCTCATATTGGCCGGGGCCTGAAAGTGGTGGCCACGGCGGAGGATGGGATGGTGGAAGCCCTGGAATATGACGCTTCACAGATGGTTTTGGGCATCCAGTGGCATCCGGAACGGATCATCGATCCCGAGGTCAGCCGGCCCCATTTCCAATTCCTGAACGAGCTTGCCGCTGGAGTTTAATCCATTGCAGAGGAGAGGTTTATGACGAGAGAATTATCCCGATGCCCCTGGGTGGGAAGCAGCGAGGCGATGGTCCGCTATCATGACGGGGAATGGGGGGTGCCGATCCGCGATGACCGTAAGTTGTTCGAATACATGACTTTGGACGCCTTTCAGGCTGGCCTGAGCTGGTCCTGCGTCCTGAATAAGCGGGAAAACTTCCGCCTGGCCCTGGACAATTTCGAAGCTGCCCGGATCGCCCGCTACGACGAGCAAAAAGTGCAGTCCCTGCTCGCCGATGCCGGCATCATCCGCAACAAGCTCAAGATCAGGGCCACCATCACCAACGCGCAGGCCTTTCTGGAGATCCAAAGAGAATTCGGCAGCTTCGACACCTACATCTGGCATTTCGTGGGCGGGCAAACCATTGTCAATCAATGGATTGAGACGGGGCAGGTACCAGTCAGCAGCCCGGAATCCGACGCCATGAGCAGGGACCTGGCAAAACGGGGCTTCAAATTCGCCGGCACCACGATCTGCTATGCCTTCATGCAAGGCGCCGGAATGGTCAACGACCATCTGCTGAGCTGTTTCAGGCACTCGCAAGTGAGTTTCCCCGGGCGCTAAAATCCATAAAAACAACAACATAGCTTCAGGCTGGCGTTATCAGTTGGCTGTCTGTCCCAGCTTGGTTATTATATCCAAGTGAGGTGGATCATGAAAAGAATCACCATTCCAATCTTCATTCTGGCGTTCGCGCTATTGTGCGCCACGCCTGATTTTTTGAGCTTCCGGCTGATGCTCACCGACCTGGGTGTCTATCCCTCTGGTGACGTTCGTATCGGGGGTGATTTTACCATCACCAACAACAGTGACACGGAATGGGCCTATATGTTTGAGTATCCGATCATTGGGAACATCTGGGTGGATGAGATCGAGCCTCCGTTCTATTACTTCGATCTCTGGACCTGGGTGATCATCCCGCCCTTTGAATCCGTTACCTACGCTATTGGCGGGGGCGGGATTTCCTGCGGTACGGGTCTGCATACGGCCCGGGCCCGTCTGTTCTACAATCCGGGCTGGCAGGAACCGGTGGGAAATACGATCAACTTTTCGCTCGACCAAACCCTGACTGAGGTCACGGACATCACCTGGAACCTCCAATTGACCGAGATCGGTGCGAATTACCTCTCCGCGCGGATGAACATGGCCAATGAAAACAATTACAACTGGCAGCGCGAGTTTCCCTTTGCCACGCTCGCCAAGCTCTCCGTGGATGGGGTTCCGCCGAACGTGGCCTGCGATCCCTTTCCCCATCTGGAATATCTGGCCCCCCACCAGGCGAGGGACATGGAACTGGGCTATGTCTCGCCCGCGGATTTCAGCCCGGGATACCACACAGCCCAGATCAACGTCCTTATACAGCTTCCACAATGAAACATCATATATAAGAGCAAGTGCATAATTTCATCAGCACTTCTGAGTTAAGGGTGTCGAAGTATTCAACGACTGCCTTTTCAAGTTGTTTCAAAGAGTCATACAGTCT
>JAHYIU010000036.1 GCA_019429425.1 Candidatus Syntrophosphaera sp. | reverse complement strand
CTTCGGATATTTGGTCCTTGAGAGGAACTTGCATGAGACACTCCTTTTGTGGTTATTAGTAGTGTCATTAAAATTCATGCCTCGTTCCTCTCAAGTTTTTTCTACCCACCATAATTGAACTTGAGCCTTTTATATCTGCTGACTGACCCGTGTTCATTAAAGCCATCCTTAAGTAATATCCACCAATGTGTTCACCCTGTCGCTCTCCTTATCATTACGGTGTCAATACGGACTCATTACGGACAAAGTCCGTAATGAGTCCGTATTGACACCGTAATGATAAGGGGAGCCACCCCAGAAAAATGTCTTGGAGTTTCCGGCTGAACGCTGGGAACAATATGTGAAAAAGGACCGGGTGACCTACCGGCCCCTGAGAAAGCGGGACCAAAGCCCTGCCGGAAATGGCGGGGCTCTCAACTTCTTGATGGTTCGGAGAGGGAAAATCCTCTTCCCCAAGGTTAATTCAAATACGCGGAAACCCGGGAGAAATACTTGGCTCTCTTTCAAATCGAGTGGGTGATTGGCGCGTCAAATCCGGATTGAACAAGCAGCGGGTTGCCGATCTGGAGAATCGGCAAAGGCAGCATAATTGCCTTCATAAGCGGTCAGCAGGCCGCTGTGGCAAATCGGAATTTGCCACCCCTTCTTGCCCCTGATGAAAACCTGACCCACTCAGTTTGAAAGTGAGCCAAATACTTTTGGCCGTTGGCGGGGTCAGTGAATTGGTGATCCGTACCCGGCACTGATTCCCAGATGTGGTAGGTATCTGTGGGGAAATCCGGTTCGGAGAAGCGATAGATCAGGAATCCCATCACGGGGATGAGGTGGTTCCAGTCCCAGGTGAGGGTCACGGAATCGGTGGCCGGATCATGGGTGATGGCCCGGCGGGCTGGTTGAAGTCGCTGCGGCGAAATGTCTTGACAGGGCGGGGCAATAATTTTTTGCAGGTTCATGCTTATGGCATGGTAAATCTAACAAGGATACCAGATGAGGAAAGAGCAGTTCGAAGAGTTCCTGAAAGCCCACGAAAAGCGGATCTACCACTATCTGCTGACGCTTCTGGGCAACGACATGGACGCCAATGACGTCGTCCAGATGGTGTTCATATCCTTTTATGAACACATCGACCGGATCGAGGAACCCACGGCGCTTTCCTATGTTTACCGCATCGCCTACAACAAGAGCATGACCTTCCTCAAGCAGAAGAGCCGCTATGTGCCACTGGAACCTCAATCTTTCGATCATCTGCCGGACCAGAACAAAGACGAGCCCGAAGCGGATTATACGCCCCTGCACGAAGCCATCCGCGAACTGCCGCCCCGCCTGGCCAGCGTGATCCAGCTCCAATACTTTGAAAAGCTTTGCTACAAGGACATTGCGGAGCACCTGGGGATCAGCGTAAAAGCGGTGGAATCCCTGTTGGTGCGAGCCAAGAAGCAACTGCGGAAAAAATTGATGAAGGTAAACGCGGGGACAGGAGTATAGACTATGAAACTAAAATTTGGAACCGCTACGGCGCTACCACCAAGAGGAAAAGAACATGAGATGCAGCAAAGCAAGACACGACATTGAGCTCAAGCTCGACGGCGAGCTGATGCAGAGCTCTGTCCGAGCTCTGGAGCTGCATCTTGAGCATTGCCCATCCTGCCGCGAGTTCCAGGCGCGGGAGCTAAAACTCCAGCAGATGCTGGATCCCAAAGCCCAGCCTGAGTTTCCCGCCTGGCTGCACCACCAGATCATGGATCAGGCGGCCCGGCATGACAAACGGCGCCTCAGCTACAAATACCGGCTCAAACTGCAAACCGTTCCCGCTCTGCTGGCCATCGTAATGAGCCTCACCTTTGGTGCCCTGATCGGGAAATTTTCCTACGGCAAGGTGAACCCGCTTCCGGATTCCACCCAAGCCGCAGCCACCGAACTGGAAGACAATCAGCAGCTGGCGAGATTCGGAGAAAGCTCGATCCTCGACTATTCCTACATCAGCGGAGGTTCCAATGAGTAAGCGCCTGATGACGATCCTGCTGTTGGTATCTTTGGCCCTGAATGCCGGAATAATCGGCGGACTGCTGGTGATGGGCATCTTTCGCCAAAACCATCTCATCCACCATTCCTGGAACCGTCCGGAAAGCAATTATCCCCGCGAACGGGACCGCGATTATTCCAGGGTTTACGAGGACCCGGAAATCAAAGCCCTGCGGGATGCATTCAACTCCACCAAGAAAGAACTGATGCAGGAATTGGCCAAGGATCCGGTCGATGAGGCCAGGATCCATGCCATCATAGAAAGGTCCGTAAGCGCCCAAAGCGACATGGAACAGGCTCTGGGCATGCGACTACTTGAATTGAGGAAAACCATAAGCGCCGAGGAAGCGAAAGCACACTTCACCGAGCGCCTGGAAAGAATCGAAAGAATAAACAAAAGAATCCAAGACAGGAGAAATTAAAGATGAAAAAAATCATAGTTATCACCCTAGCCACCTTATTGCTCGCGGGCATGCTCTTTGCCCAGGCCAAAACTGAAGAACCCCCCGCCACCAATCCAAAACTCAAACCCCGCCTCGTTGACGACGGGACCGGAGTGGACAGGCACAAGGCAATGAACCTCACTGAAGCCCAGCAGAAGCAACTGGATGAGCTGCGCCTTTCCCATCAGAAGAACATGAATTCCATCGACGCGGAGATCAAGAACCTGCAGCTGGACATCGACAAAGCCATCAAAAACGAAGATTTCGCCACAGCCAAGAAGCTGAACCAGCAGATGCATGAAAAAAGGTTGAACAGGTCCAACGCCCAGATCAGCCACAAAGAGAACGTAATGAAAGAACTCACCGCCGAGCAGAAAAAGGTGTTCACTGAAGACTTTGGCAGGATGATGGGCTTCGAAGGCCGCATGGGCTATTACGGCCTGCACGGCGACAGGCATCCCGGCATGATGGGCAGAATGCAGGATGGGGAAAAGAACCCCATGCAGGTCTACCGCCACATGAAGCAGATGCGCAGCAGAATGCAGGATTGTGAAGATTGCGATAACCACAAAAGCAAGAACATGCCTGAAAGCAAGGCCCCCAAAGCAAAGAAATAACCATCCCCCCTCCTCAGTAAGATAGATGAGCGCCGGAACGAAAGTTCCGGCGCTTTTTGCGTCTGCTTAAATCGGTTTGAAATAGATGGGACGGAATGACTGGAAGCGGGTTTCAGCCCCGCAGGATCATTGTGATGTAGCCCTCGAGGTCCGTGAAACCGCAGGACGCGTAGAGATGCCTGGCCGCGGCGTTGTCGGCATGGACCTCCAGCTTGGCCTGCCAGCCCTGTTCCCGCGCGATCTCCAGCGCTTCCATCAGCAGCCTGCGGCCAATGCCCTTGTTTTGCTGCGCCCTGGCTACGGCCATGTGATGAATGTAGATCCGGCGAAAATCGTGGCTGAGCCAGGCCGTTCCTGCCAGGACGCCATCCAGGCTGGCCAGCAGCATGATCCCGCCGTTGTCCAGATTGTATTGGACCGAATCAAAGTCATCAGCCCGGGCGGGATTGCTGATCCCTGTTTCCAGCCAGATCGCCGTGATGTCCGCAAAAAGCTGGCGGTCAAGCTGTTGGCTGCGCCGGATGTCCAGGCTCATCGAGGCGGATAGCCCTCACGGGCGCGGAACAAGGCCGCGTGGCGGGTGAAGCGGAAAACGGTGTCGAACAGCACCACGAAATACATGTCCGGATAGCTGTCCACATGCATCAAGTAGTTGCCGTCCCAGTTGAAAAAGCTGATCTTGACCGTCTGTCCGTTGGTTTGCCCGACAGCCACTTCGCAGGCCGGGGTTCCCAATTCCTCCGGGGATGGTTTGCCTTCCTCATCCAGAACGTTGTAGGAGCCGAGCCGGGAAAGGATATTGAGGATCTTGCCCATAGTGGTGTTTCCGGCCGGAATGTCAAAATCCTCTTTGGCATCGGTGTAGCGCCAGATGCTTCCAATGCGGGTAAGTTCATAACTGTTGGCCGGATGCTGCACCCGGATGGAGAGCATCTGGTCTCCCATGAGGGTGAGAACATGAGGCGAGCGCCAGTATTCAAATTTGGGGGCATAGACGAAGGCCACCTTCTTCCTGATCTGGAAAACCTGGCTGCCCTTGGCAAAGCGGAAATAATCGAAGGGATTGCCGGGATTGGAAAACCAGGCTTCACCCCGCAGGCTGCCGCTTTCGTCAAAGACCCTGACCTGCAGGGCGCTGTTTTCCTGCAAACCGTATTGCTCGATGGCTTTCTGGCCTGAAGCAATGGGGGTCGTGGCATAAGATTCAGTGATCACGTCCGCAAAGAAGCGGCGCAGGCTTTCGGGTTCCACATTCCAGACGAAGGGCGAGCTTATTTGCCAGTTTACATCGGTCCGGGACAGGGTCAGGCTGCCTTGCGGGTCTTGGATCTCGATGCGGGCCACGGCGGTGGAATCAACCGCGAATATCGGTTTGAGGACCTCCCGACGCTTCTGAGTTTGCAGAAAGTAGGCCGCGACAACCAGCAGCGCGAGCAGAACAAGGATGAGATATATCTTGCTGTGTTTCATGCTATGCCTTGGCCCGGCTGGAACGCCCCAGGGCCAGAATTATGCCCAGCAACGCCAGAAGCAGCGTGGGAAGGAGGATGGCCGCCAGCTTGAACAGCGTGGTCAGGTTGCCAGCTGTCTTTTCCGGATCCGCTGGATTCAGGCCTTGCCTGGCCATGAATACGTCCACTCCCAGAATGTTCTGGCTTTTGCGGGGCGAGCGCAGTTTGAGCATGTCCGGCCGCTCCAGCAGATGATCGATGGCGTTGAGGACGATGAAGGCCCCGGCGCCGAAATCCATGGGCAGTTCGCTATCGCCGAAGATGATCAGCCGGGCCTCAGAACTGGTGGGATGGAAGGTGCTGTCTGTGAGTGCTTCAGTGAAGAAGCTGCGGAAAGTACCCGAAACCTCGGCCGCTACAGTGACCGGGGGCAGATTCAGATATCCCGGGTCGAGGCCCCGGTTGATGGCTTCCTCGATCTGGAAGACAGGCCCCAGCAGGGTGTTGGACCGATCGGAACTCTGCAGGACAGGCTCGAAATTGAGCTGTGAGCCGGGCAGGGAAACGATCTCCGAGGCAAAATAGAAGTAGATGTTGTCAAAGCCTTTGGTGTAGGCATAGTTGGGGTTGGGGCGGATGAGCGGGAAAAAGGGATAGGGCGTCTGGGTGCCCAAACCGGAGCCCCGGCGAACCTCGCATTCCCGGTCCAGAACAATGTTGGGCTTGATCATGACCCCGTAATGCTCCAGCAGCCGGAACAAATTGCTCTCGATCTCCACCACCGCCGTGCCCTGAGGCGTGTTGAAAACCGCCACCCGGTCCTGGGCCATGACCACCCTGCCGCCCTGCATGATATATTGGTCCAGGTGGTATAGCTGTTCAAGCTCCAAGTCCTTCACTACGCCCAGGCAGAGCATCACGGGCGTGAATTTGGGCGCGGTCATCAGATCGGTGTGGATGACCCGGTAATTTTCCATCAATTCAAGGAAGAAAGTGGCCGTCTCGTCCGGATTTGTGTTGTATTGGAACATCAGGGCCAGGGAATCGGCAAAGACCGTCAGCTCAGGCAACAATCTGTCCTGGATCTTGTTCACTTGCTTGAGGACCTGGTATTCCAGCATGCTTTCCATGCCGGGCCGCAAATACATCGAGGAAAACCTGCCGCTGCCCTCAAAACTGAGGCCGAGCACGACCGCTTTGCTGACCTGCCGGTCGTTTTCCATCGTCACCACCATGTAGGGCTGGATGTTGTTCTCGCGGGCCTGATCGATCAGGTCATCGTTGCTTCTGGCGCGCACATACTCGTAATAGAAACGGCCTCTGGACTGCCGTTCAAATTCCGCGAGCATATCCTTCGTGAGGCGGTTGAGGTTACTCAGTTCTGGCGTAAGGTCCTGGGAGGCAAATACTTTCACCACCACCCTGTCTTCCATTCCGCGCAGGGTATGTTTGGTTTGGGCGGAAAGGGAATAGGCCTTGTTTTTGCTGGCATCGAAACGCAGATAGAGAAAGCTGCCCACCACCAAGACCAGGATGGCGATGGCGATCTTGGCCGTGTAAGTTCCCAAAATTTGTCCCTGTCTGGCCATCTTAGCGCTCCTGCATCATGTTTTGCCCCTGCAGGCGCAATTCGGCCAGCAGGATGAAGATATAGGTGACCGCGGCGAAATAGAGCAGGTCGCGGGTGTCCAGCACTCCCTTGAGGAAGTTTTGCAGGTGGAAATCGAAGCCCAGATATTCGATCAGGCGAAACACCGGCCCGGGGATCAGTTCGCCGAGGCTGCCCAGCAGATAGAGGAATCCCGAGATGGCGAGGGCCGTGATAAAGGCCAGGACCTGGTTTGAAGACAGGCTGCTGGCAAAGGTCCCGATGGCGATGAAAGCCGCGCCGCTAAACAGCAGGCCCAGATAGCCCGTGGCCACGGCACCGAGGTCAATCCCCATGCCAAAGACCAGGATCAGGACCAAGAACACCAAAGTGAAACCCAGCAGGGTGCCCAACAGCATCCAGGCCGCCAGGAACTTGCCCCAGACGATGTGCCCCAGCTTGACCGGCAGGGTGGAGATCAGTTCCAAAGTCCCGTTGCTGCGCTCTTTGGCGATGCTGCCCATGGTGATGGCGGGGATATAGAAAAGAAAGAGCAGATGCATGGTCGCGAAAATGCCCCGCATTTCAGCCAGCCGCAATCTGAGTGCCGTGAGGGAAAAGAACAGCCCCACGGCCAGCAGGTAGATGGCAAAGATGATGTAGGTGCCGAGCGAGCGCAGGGACAGGCCGTATTCTTTCCTGGCGATGGTGAGGGCGGGATTCATCGTTCTTCCTCCTCTGCTTCTTCCGCGGTTTCAGGTCCGTTTCCGTCACTGCCTGAGTTTTCCGGCACGTCAGTTTCTGTATCATCCCCGGGCTCTTCGTCAGCCTCAGAACTCTCTCCAGACGGGGCTGTCAGCTCATGGAAAATGCTTTCCAGGCTTTGTTTTTCCTGATAGATGCTCACAAGCTGCCAACCCTGAGACAGCACGAAGGCGGAAAGTTCCTTGCGGATGTCCATGTCCGGCGGGGTGAGGAATTCCAGCCCGGCCACGTTGTCTGTCTGGATCATCGAATCGAGCTGCACCTCAGAGAACTGCTCCAGCCAGGGCCTGAAGTCCGGTTCCCGGGCTTCCACTTCCAAAACCAGGCGATTGAAGCCATTGATATGGGAGCCAAGGTTTTCCATTTGGTCGTCCACGATGATCCTGCCGGCGTTGATGATGATCACGCGGGAGCAGAGGGCCTGAACTTCCTGCATGATGTGGCTGGAAAGGATGACGGTCTTGGCTTTGCCCAGTTCGCGGATCAGTTCCCTGATCTCCAGGATCTGGTTGGGATCGAGCCCGCCGGTCGGTTCGTCCAGGATCAAAACCTCCGGATCGTGCAGGATCGCCTGGGCCAGTCCGGTACGCTGGCGAAAGCCCTTGGACAGGGTTTTGATCGGCTGGCGCCAGACTGGATCGAGCCCGCATTTTTCCCGCACGAACTCCAGACGTTCGGCCAGAACAGGATCTTGGAGCCGGCGCAGTTTTCCCATATAGACCAAAAACTCGCTCACACCCATCTCGTCGTAAAGCGGATTATGCTCCGGCAGATAGCCCATGCGGGCGCTGGCGGCAAGAGGATCTTGAAACACACTCTCGCCGTCAAGCTCGATCTGGCCTGCTTCCGGTTGCAGGAATCCCACCATCATGCGCATGGTGGTGGTTTTGCCAGCCCCGTTCGGGCCCAGGAAACCGACGATCTCGCCTTTATCCACGGCAAAGCTGATATCATCCACAGCCTTGATAGGGCCAAAGCTGCGGGAAAGATTCTTGATTTCGATCATTCTAAACTGTTACCTCATCATCATTTGCAGGGAAGAGTTCTGGCCTCCGGGCTCGCTGAGGGAGATCTTGTCCCCTTCCTTGAGGCCGGAGACCACCTCCACGTTCTGCAGATCGTTGGCACCCAATTGAACCGGCGTGGCCAAAGGCTGCGCCGGCAGGACGGCTTTTTTGCCTTTGGCGGCAAGGCTGTCGGTGGGGGCCATGACGTAGACTATATCCTGATTCTTGTCGTCCGTGAACACAGCCCGGATCGGGATCACGAGCACGTCCTCGCGCGATTCTCCAATGATTCTGACCGCTGCGGTCATTCCGGGCTTGGCGGTTTTGCCGGTGGCGTTGATGCTGATCTCCACGGGGAAGACTTTGGCGTTGTTTTCCATGCTGGCGGAAGGCGCGATCTTGACGATCTGGCCCGAATATTCTTCATAGGGCAGGGCGTCGAGCTTGATCTCGGCCTGCTGGCCCAGCCTGAATTTTGAGATGTCCACCTCGTTGATGTTGCTCTTGACGATCATCTTATCCAGGTCCGCGATCTTCATCACGACCGTGCCCTCGCCAAAGCTGCTGAGGCTGGATTGCACCATCTCGCCTTCGTTCACAGTGCGCTCGATCACGATTCCGGAGGCGGTGGCGTAAACGTGGGTGACCTTGCCAGGCACATCCAGGTCCCGGATCATCTCATACTGGTTCGTGGCCTGCTGAAAATCGATCTGGGCGGAGGCCAGTTCATCTTCTGCGGCCTCAAACGCTTCCCGGGAAATGTAATCGTTATCCAGCAGTATCCTCTTGTCCGCCAAATCCTTGCGCGCGTTGGCCAGGCGCAGTTCAGCCTTGCTGAGCTGGGCCTTGGTGGCGAACAGAGTGTTGGCCTGGTTGTAGTCGGGCTCGATGTCCGCGATGATCTGTCCAAAGCGCACATAGTCGTTCTCATCGGCATAGAACTTGACGATCTTGCCCGAGACCTTGGATTTGATGGCCACGACGGTCTGGGGCTGGACCTCGCCTGTGATCTCGACCTGCGAAACGATCGAGCCGCGCTCGACGGTGTGGGACTGCTCAGTGCCGAGCTTTTCCACCTGTTTGAGGGCCGCCTTGCCGCACTGGCGAAGGGCCAGGACCAGCAGCACCAATACCACCGCGATTATGACGATGATCTTCCACTTCTTACGCATAGCTTATCTTCCCGTGTGCAAATAATTGTTCCATTCCGGACACCGGATTTCAGCAAGCCTTAAATGTCAATGAAAAATGGGGGCCGGTCCCCTGGACAGGTTCGAACGGCAGCGCGATGATCGTGCGCTTGTGAATTTGACCAGCCAATCTCGCACCCGGTTTGGCAGAGAACAGGATAACAGCTCCGCGCTTCATGCCCTGCATCATGCCCCGCCAAGCCAACAGACGTCGATTCATCCACCTCCCTTCTCCTTTGACGGCCTTAATCACTTGTCTATCCACTGCCTATCACTTGTCTACAATAGACAAGTGATAGGCAGTGGATAGACAAGTGATAGGCAGGGTCAAAAGAGGGTGACCCGTCCTGAAATAGGTTGGCCAATAACCTGATTGGGTATCTGGAAACACCGATGCTGGGTCCCGGTTTTCAGGCGCAGAATTCCCGGATGTAAGTGTTGTTCAGGTCCTTATTTGTTGTCCGAGAGCAACTTGTCGATGGCCCGGGCGCTGCGGTGCCCGTCCGCGATGGCGGTGATGGCGTCAGCGGTGCGGTTGAACATGTCTCCGCCGATAAACACCTTGTTATCAGTGGTTTGGCCCCAGCGGTCGGCCTCGATGTTCCATTTGCCGAATTTGATGTTGGCCCGGGCCTCGCCTTCCATCCAGAGGAAGTTCATGCCTTGCCCGATGGCGGCGATAACCGTATCGGCCTCAAGGATTTCCCGGCTTCCTTCGATGGGGATGGGCTGGGGGCGTTTGCCATCGCCCTGGTCGACCATTTCCGCGCGGGCATAGGCCATTTGCAGCCGTTCATCCGGCAGTTCCAATAGTTCCACCGGGATGCCCTGGAAGATGAAACGGACGTTCTCTTCATGGGCTTCTTCGATCTCTTCGCGGTCCGCGGGCATGTCGACCTCGCGGCGGCGATAGAGGACCGTGACCTCGGAACCCAGGCGCAGAGCGGTTCGGGCGGCGTCCATAGCAACGTTTCCGCCGCCCACGACGACCACTTTTTGGCCCAGGGAGACCGGTACGCCTTCCGTGACGTCGCTCAGCAGCTTGAGGCCTGTGACCACGCGGGGATGGTCGTCGCCCTGGATGCCGATCCGGTAGGGTTCAAAGAGCCCGGTGCTGATGAACACGCTGTCGAAGCGCCGGTAGATCTCGTCGAAAGTGATGTCTTTGCCGATGCAGGTGTTCAGATGGAGTTTCACGCCCAGGGAGACGATGTAGTCGATATCCTTGTCCAGCTTGTCGTAGGGCAGGCGGTATTCAGGAATGCCGTAGCGCAGCATGCCTCCGGCGGCGGGTTTTTGCTCGAAAACCTCCACCTTATATCCTTGCAGGGCAAGGTAATAGGCGGCACTCAGGCCTCCGGGTCCGGCCCCGATGATGGCCACGCTTTTATCCCGGGGTATGATCTCCTGCCGCATGATCCCGCGGTATTTGGCCGCTTCCACACAATCGGACAGATAGCGTTTCAGCCAGCGAATGGAGATCGCATCGCCGCGGTGCGAAAGGGCGCAAACATCCTCGCAGCGGCGGGTGCAGACCCGGCCGCAAACTCCGGGCAGGGGATTGGTCTCATAGAGGATCTTCAGTCCTTCAGCGATGTTGTCTTCGCGGATGGCTTTGATGTAGCCGGGAATGTTCATGTGGGCGGGACAGGTGGCGGTGCAGATCCCGCATTGGATGCAGCGGTCCGCCTCGCCAATGGCCAGTTCCCGGGAATAGCCTTTGACCATTTCCACAAAGGAATTTTTCCGCTCGCCGGAGGAAAGATGCGGCATCGGAATCCTTTCCAGGGCAAGGAGTTCGAAACCTTCGGGCTTGCGGTAGCCGAGTTCTTCAGCGTCCCAGGGCTTGGGATCGTAGCCGGGAATGTAACAATAGGTTTCGCGCACATCCAGGTCCAGGCCCTCTTCCACCCAGGAATAGGCATTGCTCATGGTCAGCGAGCCCGTGGGGCAGATATCCACGCACAGCGCGCACCAGCAGCAGCGGCCATAATCCACGCGGGGCCGCAATCCGCTGTCTCCGTCTGTGGTTTCCTTGACCGGGACCATGTCGATGGTGGCATTTTGGCAGATCTCGGCGCAGGTGCCGCAACCGATGCATTTATCGATGTCATTCTGGTGGAACCCCCGGTAGCGGGGCGATCCGGGCCGTGCCTCGCTCAGGGTGTTGATGGAATAGGGCTTTTCGAAGGCGCGTTTCCAGACGTAGAAGGGGGAGAGAATGTCTCGCAGTATCATTGGCTACCTCTCAATTTCCGGGGGATAGGTGTGCAGCGAAAGCATCAGGCCATGCGTGTCGGCGATGTTGACGCCCACGGCAAGATGTTCCAACAGGGCCATGGCGTGGCAGTAGGAGGGGCCGCGGACCGTGACCTTCCTGGGAAAGGCGCTGCCGTCTGAAGCCATGAAATAGCCGTATTCTCCGCGGGTCGATTCCGCCCGCACGTAGGTCTGGCCGGCCGGAACCTTCAGGTGCAGGACATTGGGCAGCTTGAGGTGATAATCGCCTTCTCGGGGCATTTTGTTCAGGATCTGGCGGATGAGGTCGATGCTTTGGTACATTTCCCGCCAGCGTACAAGGGCGCGGGAATAGGCGTCGCAGCCGTCTTCGGTGGCCACTTCGAAATCCAACTGGTCATAGATCAGATAGGGGCTGTCTTTTCGGACGTCACGCCGGAGTCCGCTGCCCCGGGCCACGGGACCCACGGCGCCAAACTGGTCCACCATATCCGGAGTGACCACGCCCAAACCTTTGGCGCGCATCTTGAAGATGGCGTTGTTGAACATCACGTGGCGAAGCTCGCCCAGCAGTTTCTCCGCTCCGTCCAGAACCTGGTTGGTGTGTTCGACCCAGCCGGGAGGAATGTCGTCACGCACTCCGCCGGGGATCATGTACATATGGTAGATACGGGCGCCGGTCCATTCCTCGAACAGGTCCAGAACGTAATCGCGGTAGGCGATGGTCCATTGGGCCACTGTGCCCATGCCGAAAGCGCCGCTCTGGCCGCCGATCCACATTAGGAAACTGGCCAGGCGGGAAAGCTCCAAGTTCAAGGTCCGCAGCCATTTGGCGCGTTCCGGGATCTCGATGCCCAGCAGGTCTTCGACCGCGGCGGCAAAGAGGTATTCATTGGTATCCGGCTCCGGAACGCAGATGCGGCAGACGATCGGGAAGCAGTTGATATAGCGGCGGCGCTCCATCAGCTTTTCAAAGCCGCGGTGCAGATAGCCGACGTGGGTCTTGCAGTTGATGATCTGGTCGCCGCAGATGTCCAGTTCCAGGCTCATGTTGCCCGTCACGCCGGGATGCTGGGGGCCCTGCCAGATCTTCAGGTATTTCCCGCTGTCCAAGTCGTAGACCGCTTTTCCATGCACGATGGGTGGATAATCGCTGTGCATCTCAATCCTCCGGGTATAGCTGCTGTTTCATGTGTTCTTCCGGTTCATGCTGTTCGCGGGGGCGATGGGAATAGGTTTCGTCGCTGTATTTCTTGGTGTCGAAATCCCTGCGCATGACAGGAGGCCCCTGCCAGCCTTCCAGGATCATCGGTTCTTCAATTCCGGGACTGCCGGGAAAATCCAGGCCGAACATCTCATGCAGCTCGCGCTGGTAGACCCGGCCCTGTTCCCAAAGGTGATGTATAGATGCCATAACCGGTTCCTCGCGGGGCAGAAACACTTTCAGGACCAGGTCCGTGCTATCAGAATAGTTGTGCAGGATATAGGTCAGTTGGAACCGGCTTTCCTCGATCCAGTCCACGCAGGTCATCATCACCAGATGGGTATAGCCGCGCAGGCTTTTAAGATGGGTGATCAGGTTGATGGCGTGTTCGTTGGGCACAGTCAGGAAGGCGAGTTTGGGTTTGCGCTGTTCGAAATCGCTAAGATCGAAGAGGGGTTGGAGTTCTGCATATAGTTGCTTCATCTTCACCTACCAGTTGTAATCTGGCATGTTCCAGTCTTTGATGACCTGTTTCTGATTGGCTTTGTACCAGTCAAATTTCTCCGCGTAGAGGTTCTGGCCCTCCGCCCTGCCGGCCCGGATCAGTTCCTTGAGCTTGGCAAAGCCGGCCAAAACAGCTTCCGGGCGTGGCATGCAGCCGGTCACGTAGACGTCCACGGGGATGTATTCATCGATGCGCTTGATCGTGTTGTAGGAATCCCAATACATGCCGCCGTTGATCGCGCAGGAACAGACCGCAACCACGAATTTGGGGCCCTGCATTTCCTCATAGGAGCGGACAATGCGCTTGAGGGTCTTGATCGAGACATAGCCGCCGATCATGAAAACCGAGGCTTGGCGAGGCGTGGGGCGCATCTGCATGCCCAGGCGGCTGATGTCGTAGCGCGAGGAGATCAGCGGCCTCAGCTCGATCGCGCCGCAGCCTGTGCCGAAGGCCAGGATCCAGAGGCTGTTTGAGCGCGCCCAATTGAAGAATTTCTCTATGACCGCGGCGCTTTTGGGCACTGGATGTGGACGCGCGTCGCAAAACCAGTCCCGCTCCTCCTCCGGCAAGCCCGCATTGGTGAGGGTTTTGTCATCCTTGCGCCAATCCGGGTAATCCGGTTCCGGTGTGGGAGTGTTGAGATCTTTGTCTTCTGGCATCATGGCTCCTTAAAAAGTCCAGATCAGGACTGCGATGATCCCGATGAGAGTTGGGTATTTGAGGAAAAAGCGGATCGAATCCTCAGCCCGGAAACGGGGAAATGCCGCGCCCACAAAGACGCTGAACATATAGATGGCGAAGGTTTTAACGATCAGCACGGGCAGGGTCGTGGCCCCGCCGAAAAAGAGATTCATGAACAGCACCAGCTTGGCGCCGTTGAAGATTCCGCGGTTCGTGGCCAGCAGCCCTAAAAACGAGGCCTGATACTCGGATGGCGGTCCGATCGGGATCTCCTGCGGCGCGATCACCAGCGAGAAAGGATTGTACATGTTCATTCCCAGCATGGCGATCATGGCGGCGATCACTGCCAGGGGATTGGTGAACAGGGTCCAGTTCAGGATCCCACCTTGCTGGGCAGCAACGATATCGGTGATATTGAGGGTGCCGTATTGTATGGCCAGACTTATTATCGAAAGGGCGAAGGGGACCTCGAAAGCCGTCATCTGCGCCAATCCGCGGCTCACGGCGATCGCGGAATAGGGGTGGCCCCCCTCCCCCGCTCCCAGAGCCATGCCCAATTGACCGAAGAAGATGAAATACATCACCAGCAGCACGTCACCGGAAACCGA
Organism: Candidatus Syntrophosphaera sp.; assembly: GCA_019429425.1. NCBI lineage: Bacteria > Pseudomonadati > Candidatus Cloacimonadota > Cloacimonadia (SeqCode) > Cloacimonadales (SeqCode) > Cloacimonadaceae (SeqCode) > Candidatus Syntrophosphaera > Candidatus Syntrophosphaera sp. The sequence goes on along the minus strand of JAHYIU010000036.1, from coordinate 7,536 downwards.
GAAGTTGCTGAAATAAACGCTCCCAAACAGCACCGGGATGAACATGTAGGTGCCGATGCCTCCGGCGATGCGGAAGACGGGGCCCAGATAGAACATGATCCCGTGGGAAACGGCGGTTCGTTTGGCATTGTTTTTGATGATGTCGATGAAGGGCTGCCAGACCGGCGGTCCCAGCCTGCCCTGCACCCGGGCAAAGATCTTGGCCACGATCCCGGTCAGGGTCAGGCCCCAAACGGTCACCACGCCAAGCGAGATAAAGGCCCAAACGATCTTTTCGATCAGGGTCAGTCCATTCAAGTTCATATCTTCACCCCCAAGAGCAGATAAAGCGTTATCAGATATAGAAATATGTGCAGCAGATAGGTCTGCCCGTTGCCGGTGTAGAGCCTGGCCATGGTTGCGGCGATGGAATAGGTCCATTCGCCGACCCCGTTCCAGAAAGCCAGAGCGCGCGGTTTCACCAGGTTTCCCAGCGCCTTGTAGTAATGTGCGAACATGTTGTAGGCAAAATGTGTGGTCCATGGTTTGAAAGGCCTTTCCGCGGCATAGACGATGTTGAACTGCTTCACCTTCTGGGTTTTGGCGTTCACCAGCAGCAGCCAGAGCAGCGGAACGATGAACACACCCATGGTCACATACATCACCAGGTTTCCGTTCCAGTAGCCGCTCAGATTGGGTGAGGCCAGATGGATGGTGTAACCGGTCCAACTCAGCCATTCAGGTTTGGCAATGTAATCTCCCACGGCCAGTGACAGCGGTTTGGTAAGCAGATTGGGAAACAGGGAGAAGACCATAATCGCCATGATGAACACGCCCTGCGGGATGATGTACCAGATGGGCGCTTCCTTCACCTGGGACTGGTTTGGCTTGGCCTGGCCGAGAAAGACTGTGTGGATCAGCTTGTAGAGATAGAGGAAGGCCACGGCGGAGGCAAAGAAAGCAACTCCGGCCTCGAGATAGCGTCCGCTTTCCAGCAGCGAGGTGTAAACGAACCATTTGGAGCCGAATCCCGTCAGCGGCGGCACTCCCGAAACGGCTATGATGCCCATCAGCACGCTGATGAAGGAGATGGGCATCTTCTTGATCAGGCCTCCCAGCTCATACATGTTGCGGGTGCCGGTGCGCAGGAAAACTCCAGCCATGGCCATGAAGATCAGACCCTTGAAGAGCATGTGGGTGACTGTCAGGTAGAGCGCGGAAACCCAGCCCAGATGAGTCATCAGGGAAAGCCCGGCCACGATGTATCCCAGCTGGCTCATGCTGGAATAGGCCAGCAACCGTTTGGCGTCTTCTTCAAACACCGCCATCAGGGCTCCGGCCAGGGCGGTCAAAACCCCGATCCAACCCAGGATTACGGGCAGATAGCCGTGTTCCGCTAGGACGCGCATGCCCAGGGGCAGGAACAATACCATTCCGAAGATCCCGGCTTTGGAAAGCACTGACGAGATCAGGGATGTGGTCTCATCCTCTGCCTCTGCATAGGCTCCGGGCAACCAGACATGAACTCCCAGCGCGCCGATCTTCACCAGAAAGCCCAGCATGATCAGGATCAGGGGCAGCATCCCGATGCTGAGGAAATTGCTGGTCCAGAGCAGAGAACTGCACATGGGATAGTTCAGAGGCATCAAAACCAGGCCGCTAAGGATCAGATAGGCCGCGCCCAGGGAAAACAAAATGTAGTTGAGAGCTGGCTTTTCCGCCTGTTTGCCCCGTAGGATCAGCAGGTACGAGGAGACGGTCATGAATTCCCAGGAGAGGAAGAAATCAAGTTTGGTGCTTGCCAGCAGGATGTTTCCCAAGGATAGCACCAGCATCACCAGGAGCGGGAAAAGCCCTTCGGCTGTGCCTTTGCGGTTCATAAAGGCAAAGATCTGCACGATCGCTCCGCCCATAAGGATCAGGGCAAAGATCTTTCCCATCAATGGAATTCCCGGCCAGATCCCGAACCAGGAATAGGCCGCCAGAAGAACGATCGCCAAAGCCCCTTTCAGCTTCACCGGCAGGAAATCCAGCATCCAGAACAAGAACAGCCCCAGCGCGGGAAAGAGTATGTACAGCGGCAGTTGCAGGATTTGTATGAAAACATAGAAGGTTCCCATAACAAGGAAACCGACAGCTCCGGTCAGGGCAAGATATTGGTGCACAGACTGTTTGGGCTCCTCCGCGGATTTGCCTTTGACCACCAGGCCCAGCCAGCGGAACAGATACACCGCCTCAAACAAAGATCCCAAAAGCACGGCTGCGAGCCAGTAGGGCTGGCTGGACTGGGCCAGTGAACTGACCAGAAACCATTTGCCAAAGAAGGAAGGGAAAGGCGGCAGGCCGGACAGGGCGATGATGAAGATGCCAAAACTGACCAGCAGGGTCTTGTTTTGCCTGATCGCCGCCCAGGCAGCCAGGCCTTGCTTTTCCACCACCTCGGAAAGCCAGAACAGGCCGCTTTTGGCCAAAACATTGGTCAATAGCAGGAAAAAGGCCACCAGCAGCGTGTACTCCTCCGCAAAGCCAAGACTGCTTAGCCCATACAGCACAAAGACCAGCAGGCCGGTCTGGGCGACCGAAGAATAGCCCAGCAGGCGTTTGGAGTCGGTCTGCCTGATACCCAGCAGGTTGGAAAGCACGAAACTTGCCAGCCCCGCGATGGCCACCAGGGTGACCAGATTCGAAGGCAGGACGGGCAGCAGCTTGTACATCAGGTAGAGCAGGGCGGTACTGTGGATGCCGGAAAAAACCGCGCCCATGCTCCCATGCACGCTTTGATACACATCCAGCGCCCAACCATTTGCTGGAAAAGGCTTCAGGTCGATGAACAGCGCCATCATGATCAGGAATACTGCCACCTGATACGCAGGAGCGGGGATCTGCCCCAGGGCGATCCAGGAGTCGATGTTCAAGGTGCCGGTATGATGATAGGCAAAGATGATCCCGATCAGCAGGATGAAGCTCGATATTCCACCGGCCATCATGTATTTGATCCCGGCGGCCAGGGAGTTTTTGGTCTGCCGGATCGCGATCAGGGCATAACCCGCTATGGAGAGGATCTCCAGGAAAACAAAGGCATTGAAGATGTCCCGGGTGAGGATCAGTCCGTTGGCGCCCAGCAAAACCAACAAAAACAGGGCCATGGGCTGGGCCCCGTCCTGGGAAAATCTGCGCGCGAGGCTGATCCCGCCCAGAAGTCCCAATAAGTTGACCAGGCCGACCAGCACTGCCTCTTTGAGCCCGAAAGCGAGGGCGATGGACAACGGAGGCCTGAATCCCGCGGTGAAAAATGTGCTCGCGAGGGCCGAATCCTGGTTCAATTCGAACAAGCGCCACGCGGCCAGGCCCACAACAGCGACCAGGGCAGCGTAAACGAAGCCCAGAGAGAGTTTGCGGCTGACCTTGTCCACCAGGGCGACGGCGAAGGCGGCAGCCAGGAAAACCGCGATCAGATAGAGGGGATTCACCATTTCTGCTCCTCATAGTCGTCAATGTTGGTGCTTTTGCCGAGTTTGTTCAGCCGCACGGCATAGGCCAGCATCAGTCCTGTCACGGCCAGCCCGATCACGATCGCAGTCAGCACCAGCGCCGAGGGGACCGGATCGACCACTTTGCCCACCGCTTCCAGCCCCGCCTGGGCTGGAGCGGCAGAACTCACGGCCGCGTCGATGATCGGAGCGGTTTTGCCCTTTACATAGCCGACCGCCACGATGAGCAGATGCACCCCGGTATCCACGATGGTAAACCCGATTATCATGCGGATCAGGTCCTTGCGGGAAAGGATCGCCCAAACGCCGATGACTACGAGCAGCGAGCCAAAAATCAGCATTGTCATTGCTCACCTCCGTCGTCCTGAATCGAGCTGAGGACGCTCGCGAGTTCGCTGCCGACCTTGACCCCGATCAGGCTATAAATGATCGGAACGGCCCCCGCGGAAAACAGGGCCAGATATCTCCCTGCCAGAAGATAGCGCGGATCCAGATAATGATTGGCGCCCAGAAGCAGCAGTCCCAACAGCCCCAACAGGACGTAGACTATCCCGGAAAGCGATTCGCTCAGGTGCAGGAGCAGATGCGAAAGGCGGAATTCGGTCTCGGCCAGGAAGATCAGCAATATGCCTGATGCGATCACCACGCCGCCCTGAAAACCGCCGCCCGGGCTCAGATGCCCGTGGGTGAAGATATAGATGCCAAGGATCGCGATCAACGGCGTCAACAACCTAGCCCCGGTCTGCAGGATCTCGCTGCCGGGAGTGCGTTTATCCGGCTGTTTGCTCTTTCTGCGCCGGAGGAAATAGCCGATCCCCGCCGTGGCCAGAAACAGCACAGTGACCTCGCCCAAGGTATCCAGGCCGCGGTAGGTGACCACAACCGAGGTCACGACATTGGGCACGTTCAGGTCGGCCGCGGAGCCGCGCACATATTCAGCGGCCAGAGGATTGAGTTCCTGAGGCTGGGCAAAATCCCGCACCAGCGGAAACAGCACCCAGGCAAAACCGATTATGGCCACGAAGATCAGAAGGTATTTAATCATCTTTGCCGCCTTTGGAAGCGCGGATATGCTTCAGGGCGTAGAGGAAGATGACGGTGGTGAGCCCCGCTCCGATGGTCGCTTCCGTCATGGCCACATCCGGCGAGCCCATGATCAAAAACATTATCGAGGCCATCAGGCTGATCACTCCGGAGGCGATCACCGCGCTCACTATCCTTTTGGCATGGATGGCAAAAACTGCCGCCACCACGCTGATCAGGCCCAAAACTATCAAAGCCGCTGTTTCAAACATTGCAATCCTCCCCTCCCCCGTCTGGTTCGGGAATTTCCTGCACCAATTCGTCCCGCACGCTGCGCTCCGTGAGTTTGATCCCCATGCGGTGCGCGGCCCGGGAAAGCGCGTGCGAACTGATCGGATTGGTGAAGATGATGAAGATTATCAGCAGGACCAGGCGTGGTAGCCAGTGGGGCAGGATGATCCCGATCCCGGCCAAAGTCAGCATCGTACCCAGGGTCGTGGCTTTGGTGCCAGCCTGCATGCGGTTGTAGACATCCGGCATCCGCAGGACCCCCAGGCTTCCCAGAAACAGTAAGATGGACCCCAGCAGGGTGATTATTGCTCCCAGAATCTGCATCAGATCCCCCTTTCCAGATAACGCGCCACCGCGATCCCGCCCAGAAAACTGAGCAGGGCGTAGACCAGCGCCACGTCCAGATAGATGTTCCGGCCGGCGCTTACGGCCAGCAGCACGATCAACGAAATCCCCACCACCGTCATCGTATCCAGAGCCACCATCCTGTCCACGCAGGTGGGGCCTTTCAAAAAGCGGAGGAATGAGGTCAGCAGGGCCAACAGGATCACGTAGAAAGAGACCGACAGGAGGGTAAGGACCATGTTATCCAAAGATCACCTCCAGATATTTCTCAAAACCGCTCACGATGCGCTTTGTAGCCGATTCCGCATCTTCTTCCCGGATGTCGATCCAGTGGATATAGAGGTCTTCGCCTTCGGTTTCCACAGTCATGGTTCCCGGCGTCAGGGTGATTGAATTGGCCAGAACGATCCTGCCCAGAGGTGTTTTCAGCCTGGTTTTCACCTTCACGATGCCTGGATTGATCGGCAGAGACGGCGAAACGACGCGGCGCGCCACATCCAGCGTGCTTTTCACCAGCGCGATTAGGAAAACCGCCAGATAGACTGGCAGATAAAACAGGGCCTTGGGATTGAGGCGGATCCCCTGCAAAACTTCCAGCCGGGGCAAAATGACCAGGCTCACCAGCACGGAAACTATCGCCGCGGCCAGCAATTCGTGGGGATCCGTTCCCGCCAGCAGCAGCCAGAGGCAGAAGAGGGTGGCCACGCTGAGCAGAAAAGCTTTGAGCTTTTGCATATAACCTCACAACAACGTCAAATATTGTAATAGGGGAATATCTTCAGGCAAATCAAACGCTGTTGCTTATAAAACAAGGCCTTGATATCTGTCAAGCAGGAATTTTGCTTCCCCGCCCCAACGCGATATTTTCATTGACAAATACTGCCCTCCGCCGCATACTGATATTTAGAATCGATCTCTTTACCCTGGGAGGCGGCCATGAACATAGCCTATCATTATTTCGCCACCAAGACCCTTGCCGTGCTGGCCGGTTTTTCCGAGCCCGAGGCCCATATCATCGCCTACGCCTGCCAATACGTTGATGAGGCCCAGGAGTCTGAACCGATCACCATCTATGGCCTGCCTGAGCCAAGCTTTGAGCGCATGAAAAAGGACGAGCTTGATCCCACCTGCACTGGGCACAAAGGCCTCCTGAACATCCTCTACAACTTCGACGACGTGCGCAGAAAGGTGCTGCTGCCCTTCCATTTCATGCCCGCGGGCTGGAACGCAGCCCACACCAGCTTCAATTATCTCACCAAAGCCGAATCCCCTCCGGCCCTGGAACTTGTCCGCCTGGCCCTGCAAAAACTCAGGACCACAGCGGCCGGCAGCCCGTTCCGGGATCTGGAACTGATACGGCTCGGCGTGGCGCTGCACACCTATGAGGACACTTTTGCCCACCAGAATTTCTCCGCCCGTAATTCCAAACAGGACAATGCCGTCAAAAACCCCCAGATCAGGGTCAACGGAAGGGTCAGAAAACTCCCCGCCATCTTCGTCATCACAGGCTTTTTGGGCTATTCCATCGGTCACGGGCTGATCGGCACTTTTCCCGATCGATTCAATACCAGGATCAACTACTTCGACGGACGGGGCAAAAGCGTCTCCGTCAACACCTCAACCCGCTTCAAAACTGCCTCCAGGCAGGTTTACAGCCTCCTGCGCGAGTATACCCAGGCCCCGGACGATTGGGACCAGATCTGGCCCCGCTACAAGCATTGCCAGAACAGGGACCAAAGCAGCCGCTCCGAGATCAGGAAGACCTTCTCGACAGTCTATCCGGAGATCGATTACCAATATCATAGCCTCAGTTGGCGCCACAGAGCAATAAAGCCCTACCAACCCGGAACTTATGTGTTCAATGGCGACCTGAAGTGGATCCATTTCCACCACGCCGCCTGGGACCAACGCCAATACGTGCTTTCCTTCCTGCCCTAACTGTAACTGTAATATAATGACATACAATTAGTTAAGGCGCTCTTTCGCCCTTCATCCCCTGCGTCGCCCTCATTATCATTACGCTATCAATACGGACTCATTACGGACTTTGTCCGTAATGAGTCCGTATTGACACCGTATTGATAAGGGGAGCCATGGGTGTCCGGGTCAGGTTTTCATCGGGCAAGAAGGGGTGGCAAATTCCGATTTGCCACAGCGGTCACAGACCGCTTCTGAAGGCAGCCGTGCTGCCTTTGCCGATTCTCAAGATCGGCAACCCGCTGCTTGTTCAATCCGGATTTGACGCGCCAATCACCCGCTCGATTTGAAAGAGAGCCATGGATAATACAGAGTTTACATTCATATGTCATAAATAGAGATAGCTGCAGTGACTCAAAGATGCTACTGTATCGTCATCCAACGCCTCAAAGACACAGACCATTTGATCCATCATTTGCTTGAGCGAATC
>JAHYIU010000035.1 GCA_019429425.1 Candidatus Syntrophosphaera sp. | reverse complement strand
ACCCCTTGCGTAATTGAGCGTAATTGAGCGTAATTGACCCCTCTTTCCCAGTTCACCCGCCACTCACTTAGCACTCACTGACCACCCGCCGAACGGGCGGGTACTCGGCGGGAGGCGGGCAAGAGGCGGGTGAATCGGGAAAAAGGGGGAATAGGTTAACGGGTTGGCGAGTGAAAGGAAAGCCCGCGCCAGCCCCTCTCCCCTACTTTCGGGAAAACCAGAACAGGTCGGTGTCGAAGCCGATGTTGAGGTAGAGCTGAGGCCTGCTGTTTTCCCTGATGGCGGTGATCAGGCGGACGGGGCCCACCATGGTGCGGTAGCCCAGGTCGCCGTAGAGGCACCACATGACATCCTGGTCCGTGCCCCAGCCGTCGTTTGGGGAAATGTTCAGCCCCTGAAATCCCGCTTCAAAGAAGAGGTTTTTCAGGGGATTGAAGACCAGGCCGAGGGTGTAGACCCTGTATTGGGGGGAGCTGACGGCATATCTTTCATAGCCGCGATAGCCTTGGGAGCCGCTGAAATGGAAGGGATCGATAGAGCTCTCGTCCTCAGCTCCGAAATAGCTGCCATAGTCCAATCCCAGGCGCAGGGAGGCGAAATCCGCCAGGCGGGAATAGAGGTCCAGTTCCGCGATGAGGCGGCTGTAGATCTGGTCGCTGGTTTTTTCCCAGCGGGCGAAATTTGCCTTGGTGAAGGCCCGGATCCCTGCGCGGGGGAAGACGTCGTCGTCGAGGCTCTCGTGATAGAGCTTGACCCCCACGCCGGAGATCAGGTAGAGAGAATCGATCGGCGCGGTGTCTGATATGTCCCTGTAGAGCCGCGTCCGGTAGGAATAGGCAAAGGCTTCGGCAATTGCGAGCTTGTGGGCGAAGACCCCGATCCCCGGCGCGATCCCGAATTCCAGCTTCCGCACCTTGCCGATCTTGTAGTGGTCGGCGTCGTAGAGATAGAGGCTGTTTTCGCTCAGCCAGGGATAGATCCGGAAATAGGAGCCCCAGAACTCCCCGAAATTCTTCACATAATCCAGATTCACTTCCGTCCTGCCACCCAGGGTGATGCCGGCCAGGAGCTTGGAGTTCTTGAGGATGAGGTTGTTGAGGGTCAGGGTGCTTTGGACGTTCAGTTCCTCCTCGGAGGTGTAGGCCAGATTGAGGGTCAGGAAGCGGCGTTCGCGCTCGCGGACGTGGACCTCGAGCATGAAGCCCCCATCCCCGGGGATGAGAACGGGATAGATGTGCTCAAAAGCCTGGGAATTCCAGGCGGCGTGGCAGGCCTCAGCGATCTGCCGGGGTGTGTAGGAACTTCCAGCCTCCAGGCCCAGGTATTCGACGATCTTGGCCCGGCTCACATGGCGGTTGCCGATGGTCGCGATGGCTTGGATCCGTACATTGCCCAAGTCTGGCAGCCTGCCCGGCCGCTTGAACACGTGGCCGGCGGCCAGAAGCGAATCCCGGAAAGCCGTGATCCGGTCCAGATTTGCCCTGGCATAGGCTTCCCCAACCGCGATCAGCTCGGCCGCGTCGCCAAAGCGGGTGTTGACCCACTCATCCAGGTCCGGTTCCAGGAGCAGGTCGCAATCCCCCAGATTGGCTCTGATATTTTGCGACATGCCGATGCTGATGGTCTGGTCGATGATGTCAATGACATCGTTGAGTTTTTCGGCGTCGCGCAGATCCGTGTTGACCTTGAAGCCGATCACCGCGTCCGCCCCCAGTTCGCGCGCCTGGGGTATGGGCAGGTTTTGGGAAACGCCGCCATCGATATAATAGCGGCCGCCAAGGCTGAAGGGCTTCACCAAACTGGGCACGGACATTGAAGCCCGCATGGCCTGCATCAATGACCCCTGGCTGAAGACCATCATTTCCCCGCTGCCCAGATCCGTGGCCACGCAGGAATAGGGAACGGGAAACTGTGAAAACTCCCGATAGGGCGCGGCAGGCGAGGCCAGAACAGAGAAAGCCAGGTTCAACCGGTTGGCGATGAAAATGCTCGAGGGCAGGCGAGGCCACCAGTCCTGCCCCATGTTCAGGGTCAGGTTGCCGTGGCTGGGCCAGCGTTTTTGGCCAATGTATAGGTTTTGGCGCTCATAGCGGTCATCGAGCAGGGACATGATGTCCAGATCCAGCAGAAGCCGCTCCAGCTCGCTGGCGGAATAGCCCATGGCATAGCCCGCTCCCACGATCGCGCCGATGCTGGTGCCGCTGATCTGATCCGGATAGACGCCCTGCTCCTCGAGCACCTTTAAGATCCCGATATGGGCAAAACCGCGCGCTCCTCCCCCACTCAGGGCATAGCCCAAACCAGCCGCATCCAAGCCAATGCTGGCCAGCAGCAGCAACAGGATCAGGAGGACAGTGCTCTGTTTACAGCGAATCGGAAGGAACCTCCCGGGTCGAATCAGGAGCGGCACTGGCTCCCTGGTAGGGAGATCTTTTCGCCGGTTTGTAAACGAACTCCACCCTGCCGAAAACGGCGTTGGCTTCAATGTAGACAGTGCCCTTGGGATTGGCCTGGGCTGCGGCCGGCTTGGTGGGGATCACTGTGGCCCCGAAGACGGAGGTCGGCTCGAAAACGAAATCGATATCATCCGGGAGTTGCACGAAGGCGGAACCGAACACCGCGGTTATCTCCAGGGGTCTGGAATCCGGTTTCAGGTCGGTGAGGTCGATGTTTTGCGAGGCAAAGACCGAAGAGTATTCCGAACCACCGGAAGTGATCACCCCGTGGCGCGTGCCCGAGGTCTTGATCCGGGTCCAGGATCCTCCCCCGACCAGCAAACGCACGCCGATCAGGATGATGACCACCGCGAAAAAGATCTTCACCAGGGGCAGGTCGACAATGTTCAAGCCCTTCAGGATCAGTGAAAGTCCCCACAGTAACAGTAAAACGCCCCAAAAGATGTGTCCAAACAGAAAACTCATCTTCATCCCCTTCTCCTTAGTCTAATTATAGCCCATTGACGTAGTTTGTGTACATAGACTCCGTATCAATGCTGATATCTTCATTCACTCTGAAGATCGGTTGTTCAGAAACTTCTCCCAGCAGGAGCAGCGGGGTTCGGGTCTGCCGGCATAGCTCTGATATGAGGGTGGCTTTGTCCGGAGCGAAACTGATCACGGCCCTGCCGTGGGCTTCTCCGAAATAGACGTGGCTTTTGGCTGAGCTTACCGGAAACTGCAGATCCACTCCCCAGCGCGCTGCAGGGCCAAAACAGCTTTCCGCGAGGCAGACCAGCAATCCGCCCTCGGAAACGTCGTGGGCGGAGGCCAGCAGGCGGTTGTCGATCAAGGCAAAGAGCAGTTCCAGCAGCCGCTTTTCCTTTTCCAGCTCGACCTTCGGTGCCTGGCCGCTCACTTTTCCGAACACCGTTTTCAGGTACTGCGAGCCGCCGATGCCCGCCCCAGGATCTCCCAATAGCGCGATCAGGTCGCCCGGCCGTTTGAACCACTGGGTGGTCGCCTTGCTCATGTCCTCGATCAGGCCCAGCATGCCGATCACGGGGGTGGGATAGACCGCGCCGAGGGGGCTTTCGTTGTAGAAAGATACGTTTCCGCCTGTGACGGGGGTCCCCAGGGCCCGGCAGGCATCCCCCATGCCACGGATGGCCTCGGAAAAAGACCAATAGACCTCAGGCTTGTAGGGATTGCCAAAATTGAGGCAGTTGGTGATGGCGATGGGTTTCGCGCCGCTGCAGGCAACGTTTCTGGCCGCCTCGGCCACCGCCCCCTTGGCCCCTTCATAAGGATCCAGCCAGCAATGGCGGGCGTTGCAGTCCGTGGCCAGCGCCACAGCCTTGCTGGTCCCTTTGATTGCCACCACCGCGGCATCGCTGCCCGGTTCGGTGACCGTCCCGATCTGGACCATGTGGTCGTATTGGCTGTAAACTTCCCGTTTGGAGGCGATATTGGGGTCCGCAAGGAGCTTGAGCAGGATTTCCGCGTAATCCCCCGGTTCGGGCAGGGAAGACGTGTCAAAGGCCTTATTCTGCGCGAAATGGGCCGGTTCCCTGGACTCGCGGGAATAGACCGGGGCCTTGCCACCCAGCACCAGATATTCGGCTGGGATCTCGGCCACGCTGTCCCCATTCATGCGCACCCGGAGCAGTTTGTCGTCCGTGACCCGGCCAATGACCACCGCGTCCAGGTCCCATTTGTGGAAGACGCTCTGAATGGGTTCCAGATTCCGCGGTTCCACGATCAGGAGCATCCGTTCCTGGGATTCCGAAAGCATGATCTCATAAGGCGTGATGCCTGTTTCACGGACAGGGACCTGGTCGATGTCGAGTTCGATCCCGACCCCGCCCTTGCCGGCCATCTCGGAACTGGAACAGGTGAGCCCGGCTGCGCCCATGTCCTGGATGCCGGCCACGAGCCCGGCCTGGATAACTTCCAGGGTTGCTTCCAATAAAAGCTTTTCGTAAAATGGGTCGCCGACCTGCACCGCGGTGCGCTGTTCGGCGGATCTGTCGCTCAGGTCGACCGAAGCGAAGGTGGCGCCGTGGATCCCGTCCCGGCCTGTTTTGGCGCCCACATATACCACCAGGTTGCCGATCCCCCTGGCGGCCGATCTGGCCAGATGTTCGTGGCGCAGGACACCCACTGCCATTGCGTTGATGAGGGGATTGCCTTCGTAGGTCTCGTCGCAGAAGACCTCTCCGCCAACAGTGGGAACCCCGAAGCAGTTTCCATAATCAGCTATCCCATGCACCACCTCACGCATCAGATGGCGCACGCGGGGTTTGGAAAGATCTCCAAAGCGGAGGGAATTGAGGGCGGCGATGGGCCGTGCGCCCATGGTGAATATATCGCGCAGGATGCCTCCCACCCCCGTTGCAGCGCCATGATAGGGCTCCAGGGCCGAGGGATGGTTGTGGCTTTCGATCTTGAAGCAGATCGCCAGGCCGTCTCCGATGTCCACCACTCCGGCGTTCTCGTCGCCGGCTTTGGCCAGCATGTACTCCCCATCGCGAGGCAGGGTCTTGAGCAGGCGGATGGAATTCTTGTAGCTGGCGTGCTCGCTCCACATCACGCTGAAAATGCCCAGTTCCACGTAGGTGGGCGGGCGTCTGAGGATCTCCAGGATGTATTGGTATTCCTCGGCTGAGATGCCGTGGGCGGCAATCAATTCAGGGCTGATCACAGGTTCCAAATCAAGTTCCTTTAATTCCCGACGGTTCGGCCAGCTTCTTCACCAGGCGCTGGATCCGGTCGTCGATGATGTCGTATGTCTTGCGGTAATAGTTCAGGTCTGAGCCGAAGGGGTCCTCGATGTCTCCAGGCTCGCCCAGGTATTCGTTCAGGGTGAGGATCTTGTGCTGCAGAGTTGGCTCTTTTTCCCGCAAAAAATCCCGCTGGCGAGCTTCCATGGTGAGCACCAAGCGGCTGCCGCTGATCATCTCCGGGGTCACCTGCTTGGAAACGTGGTCCCTGGCTTCCTCGATACCCTTTTCCAGCAGCAGCTGCAGCGAGCCGGCCGAGATCGACTGGCCTCCGCTCATCAGGCCACAGGAATCCCCCGCTAAGGCAAGCCCGGCCTGGACGGAATAGTGGTTGAAAAGCTTATCCGCGATCGGACTGCGGCAGATATTGGCCGTGCAGACGAACATGATGGTAGGCACTTCGAAGGAGCCTTTCACTCCATGGAAGGGGATGGAGCCCTCCCGCAGGCATTTGAGCTCGTCAAATCCGCTGTGGTTGGTTTCCTCATGGCTGGCCACAAATTCCACGACGGTTGAAGGTTGGGGGTCATATCCCGCGCGCATGGCTCCAGGAAGGATCCCGTAGTCGAACCAGTGTTTATAAAATCCGGTGAGCCGGTTCAGGTCGTTCTCCGGGGGCAGGGTGGAAAGATTGACGCTGGTGCTGACCAGGGCGTCATCAAGCAATTCGATCACCACGCGCAACAGCTCGTCCTCCGGGACCCGGAAAGCCACCTTCCCCTGGACCGCCAGATGGGCAAAGCGCTCATCCCGGCAGGGAAAAACAACTGTCAGATTGCCCGGCCAATACTGGTCGAGGAGCGGACGCAGCCTATCCGGGACATGGATCCCCTGGATGGCAAACCAATCGATATGGGGCGCCAGCAGGATCAGGCCTTCTTTGCCGGAGCGCTGCTTGAGCTTCTGGATCCGGTCGATGGCTCCCCGGGACGAGGCTTTGCAGCCGATCCCGAACATCCCGCCGGTGTAATGGAGGATCGTTTTGTCGGTGAAATCCTCATTCCGGAAGAGCTTTTCCAGTTTCCTGGCCGATGGCTGGCGCAGCAGTATCATACCATCATTCCAGGTAGGACAGGGGATTTACCGCCCGGCCGTCTTTGCGCACCTCGAAGTGCAGCGAGGGCACCGTCGCCGAACCGGTCATGCCGGATTTGGCGATCGCCTGGCCCTTGGAGACAGTGGCCCCGTTGGCCACCAAAAGTTCGTTGTTATAGGCATAAACAGTGAAGAAGCCGTTCTTGTGGTCGATGATGACCAGCTTGCCCTGCCCGCCGTAAGAGCCGGAAAAAACCACTTCGCCGGCGTCGGCCGCGACCACGGTCGTCCATTCCGGAGCGGCGATGTCGATCCCGTTGCAGACCACCGAGGTCCCATAGGACCTGGTTTCCTCCCCAAAGCTGCGGATGATCCTGCCTCTGAGTGGCCAGGCTATGGTTTTGGCGCTGAACTTGTAGGAGGCCGGTTCCTTGCCTGATTGGGCGATGATCTGGGCGATCAGGGATTCGAGTTGGGCCGCGTCCTTCTGCAGTTTGGCGATCTGGGTCTGCAATTTTTGCTGTTCCTTGGTCAGCTTGGTTTTCTGGCTTTCCAGGTTTTTCACCTTGTTACCCAGGTTCCTGCTGGTGCTGTAGGTCTTCTGCACCTTGGTGTTGGCCAGGCTGTATTCCCTCCCCTTCTGGTTTTGTTCGGCCACCAGGCTCACCTGGACATCTCCCAGGCCATCGAGCTTTTCCCGGGTCTGCGAGGCCATCAGGGCAAGCAGATGCTGGTCCTTGTGGCTTACCTTGGTGGTGCCCAGCTTCCGTTCCACCCTCACCAGCTTGTCCAATTGGGAATTTTGCAGGCCGTTCAGGTCCCGGATCCGCTCTTCGACAGACCGAAGTTCGGTCTTGACGGTGTTCAGAGTGTTGAGCCTCAGCCGTGCTTCTTCCCGGGATTCACGCAGCTCCCGGTCGGTTTGACTTTTGACCTTTTGGGTGCTTTGGATCTCCGATTCCGTTCTTTTCTTCTGGGCTTCGGTCTGCGCGGCCTTGTTCAGGGCGTTTTTCAGGTCCTCCTGGAGCTTGTCCAGTTGCCTTTGCTTGTCGCTCAGTTCATCGCCAAAAAGCATCGCCAGGGCGAGGGCCAAAGCCAGCATAATCATTATCTTGCGCATAATCATATCATACCTGTTTCGCTAATGAGGATCATTATGTGCATTCTGCTCTGGCTGTCAATGCAAATTTTCGCCGCCATGGCCCTCCTCCACAGGAACAACCGGCTAAACCGGAAAAAGAAGGCTCACTTTCAAACTGAGTGGGTCAGGTTTTCATCTGGGGCAAGAAGGGGTGGCAAATTCCGATTTGCCACAGCGGTCAGCTGACCGCTTCTGAAGGCAGCCGTGCTGCCTTTGCCGATTCTCCAGATCGGCAACCCGCTGCTTGTTCAATCCGGATTTGACGCGCAAATAACCCACTCGATTTGAAAGAGAGCCAAAAAGAAAGCCGCCCGTGATTCAGGCGGCTTTTATCTTTACAGATTATGGGTGTGCTTATTTCTTCTTGGTGAGGTGTTTGAGGGACTGCTTTTCCTGGTGGGAGACCTTGTAAGTGTCCAAAACCAGGTTGCTGGCGATGAAGATCGAGGAATAGGTGCCGATTATGACGCCCAGGGTGATGGCCAAAGCGAAGTCATGGATCACCGTTCCGCCGAAGATCAGCAAAGCCAACACTGTGAACAGGGTTGTGGCGGAGGTGATGACCGTCCTGCTCAGGGTGGTGTTCAGGGCGCGGTTGAAGATCACGGGGATGGTGTCCTTGCGGTAGATCTTGAGGTCTTCGCGGATCCTGTCGAACACCACGATGGTGTCGTTGATCGAATAACCAACGATCATCAGGAGGGCCGCGATGATGGTCATCGTGATCTCCTTACCAGTGATGGAAAAGACTCCCACGATGATCAGCACGACATGGAACAGGGCGACGATCGCCATCAGCCCAAAGGTGAATTCAAACCTGATCCAGATGTAGATGATCATCAGCACCAAGGCGATCAAGACGGCCACGAAAGCGCTGGTCCGCATCTCCGTACCGGCTTTGGCACCGACTGTGCTGATCTCGCGGATGACGTCGTTCTGCAGGTCCCGGCCTTGGGTATAATCGCCGAGTTGGGTGGAGATCACGTCCGTGAGCTGGTCTTTGATCTTTTCCTCGTCGTCGCCCTTGACCTTGATCTGGAAATTGGCATCGGCCACATCGCCCATGTATTGGATCTGGGCTTCCTGGAATCCGCTGTCATTGATGACCTTGCGCAGAGCGTCGATGTTCAGCGCGGGCACGCCGGCGGTCTTGGGCTTCAGGTTGATCATGGCGGTGACGCCGCCGGTGAAGTCGGTGCTCCAATTGAGGCCGTTGACGGCCAGGCCGATGATGGAGGCCAGAACGAGCAATCCCGAGATGATATAGGCTGCCTTGCGGCTATTGACGAAGGGGAAGTTGGCGTTTTTGAATATTCTCATCTTTCTCTCCTCAGATGCTGATGGATTTCTTGACGCCGGCCAGAACCGTCTTGTCCATGATAAAGCGCAGGAACACGATAGCGCTGAAGATGGAGCCGATGATACCGATCATCAGAGTCAGGGCAAATCCACGCACGGGGCCCGTGCCGAAATTGTAGAGCACTATGGCGGCGATCAGGGTGGTGAGGTTGGCATCCCAGATGGTGACCGTGGCGCGCTTGAAGCCGGCGTCCGCGGCCGAGCGGGGCGTTCTGCCCGCGTCCAGTTCCTCGCGGATGCGTTCAAAGATCAGCACGTTGGCGTCCACCGCCATGCCGATGGTGAGGATGATCCCGGCAATACCAGGCATGGTGAGGGTTCCGCCAAAGGCGGTGAGGGCGGCCAGGATGAAGCCAACGTTGAAGACCAGCACAAAATCCGCGATCAGCCCGCAGACCTTGTAGTAAAACATCATGAATATCACGACCGCGATGATGCCGATCAAACCGGCCGTCATGCCGCTTTTGATGCTGTCGGCGCCGAGCGTGGCCGAAACCTGGGTTGAATATTTGGGCTCGATCGGGGCGGTGAGGCTTTCGTTATCCAGCAAAATGGACAGGGATTTGGCTTCATCATTGGTAAAGAGGCCCGAGATCGTGGCTTTCCCGTCCGGGATCCGGTCCTGGATCACCGGGGCCGAATAGACCACGTTGTCCACCACGATGGCCAGCCGTTCGCCGATGTTGTCGCCGGTGACGTTGGCAAATTTGCGGGCGCCCTGGCGGTTGAATTCCAAAGAAATAAAAGGCTTGTTCGCCATCTGGGGATTGGGATTGTCTGAGGAGCCGATCTGCCAGCTGGCGCCTTCGACGTCCGTGCCCTGCACCTGGACGGCGGATTTGAGGATGTAGATGGTGGCCGGGGCCCTTTCCCTCCGTTTCTGTTCGTCAAAGCTTTCCAGTGCGAGGTCGTAGCCCTTGGGCTTGAGGCTCACGAAAAGCGAGTCCTGCAGGAGTTCCCGAACCACGGGCAGATCGCTGTCGCGCACCACGTGGTCATATTGGGAGAAGGAAATGAGGGATTTGAAGATCCCCGAGCTTGGCTCGAGCGTGTCCGCTTCGCTGGCCTCGTCGCGCAGGGCTTTGTCCTCGGCATCCAGGTCGGCCAGCAGGGGAAAGCGGTCCAGATTGGACTGGATGATGCCGTCCATCTGGGTCAAAAACCTTTCCGATTCCTCGGGAGAGGCCACCAGCTTGAATTCCAGCACGGCGGATTGCTGCACCAGATTCTCCGCAGCCACGGGGTCCTTGACGCCGGGAAGCTGGACCAGGATGTCCTTTTCGCCGATCTTTTGGATGGTCGGCTCGGCGATCCCGTATTGGTCGATGCGGTTGCGGATGATCTTGATGTTGTTTTCCACGGCGCTGACCTTGTCGGCCTCGGCCAGCTTGTCCGTGATGACGGTCATCACTATCTGGGTCCCGCCTCTAAGATCGAGGCCCAGATTGAGCTTTTGCTTGATCGGCCAATTCACGCTTTCCGGAATGACCAAAGGCGACAGGAAGATCAAAGTACCCAATACAAACAAGAGTATGGATACAGGTATCAACCAGGAGTACTTTTTCATTGATTTATGCTCCCTAATACTATTTATTAACGCAATATTCAGGCATTTCAAAACCAAACATCTGGCCGGCCATAAATCGTCAAGAATTTTATTGGCTGGACCCATTGGCAAAACTTGGATTCCAAACAACGATGCCCCCTTTGATTCGTGAAAGGGTGAAAGGGTGGAAGATTCTGCTTGACTGAATTTATCCTGCCGATAAGCTTGGCTAAATAGTATCAAAAGGAAGTGTCAGATGGACAAAAAGAAGATCATCGGCATCGTTGTGGGCGGAGTGGCCCTGATCCTCGCGCTCTTTTTCGGGATCAACATCAACTCCGGCAGCGGCGACCCGGCCGCGCAGCTAAAGGAGTTTGTGGGCCCCGACGGCCAGCTCGTCACCTCCAGCAACCTGCTGGGCATGATGGACGCCAACCGCAATTACACGGTGTACGTCACCAAATCCGGCAAAAAGTACCACACCGCCGATTGCCGCTACGTTTTGGGCAAAAGCATCTCCATCAACAGGCTGGAGGCCGTGGAAGAAGGTTATGAACCCTGCAAGAGATGCAAGCCGGACGGCGCTTACGCGAGCACCCAACAGATTCCGCAAACCCAGCCGGAGGAAAGAACACCACCCAGGCGGGATAACGAACCCATCGAGGATCCTTATCTGGAATAGCCCAGCAGCTCTTAAAACTCCACCCTTTTCAGCAGACTGCCTGGCCGCGCGATGATCTGATCAGCAAACGGGCAGGCTGTCTTTTTGCGCACACCCCCTGTTGGATCAGCATAATTCGTTGGTTTCCATCGCCCTGCAATAACGCAAGGATTTGGTATTTTATTCTTGCGCGTTCTATGCCTTTAGCAGAGCGGTTTTGCAAGAACGCAAGCATTTTTAGAACTTATACCATATTTTACTTCAGGATTGTTTTCCCAGAAGTGGGAATTATTCTTGCATTCTTGCAAACCCTTTAGCAGCCTGACATAAAACGCCAAAATCGATTCTTGCGGATTCTTGCGTTCTTGCGGTTTCATGGCCAAATCATCATGATGATGCCTGGTAGAGGCCGATCTTACAGTTCCACCCCTTTCCTCTCTTTCACGCCAGTGGAAAATTCACCCCACACATCCCGAAGAACATTGGGGATGTGTACGCTGAGTTCAGAACAGGCGTGGGATTTGTTTTGAAGGCTGAATCGGGCCAGCTCCGCTGGAGTCGAGCCCGCCCTTATCTCGGTTTTGGCGCAAGCGATCTAAGGTTATGATCGGGGGGCATGGACTCCAGCAAAACCCTGTTGAAGAGCATCCTGGAGTCCATGCGAGCCGGACACAACCCCGGGAATCGAACAAGTGTAATGACTGGCCGGCCCGCTCGACTCCAGGCCAAAACAAGTCTAATTCTTATCGGTCTTGAAGCCCACCGATTTGTTCTCCGGCAGGCCCTGGACCTTGACCTCGCCGAATTTCTCCTCATAGCCGTCCATATTCTGCCGCAGCAGGTTGAGGAGCTGTTTGGTGTGCTGGGGCGTGCAGATCACGCGGGTGTAGATCCTGGCGTCGGGAATTCCGGGCAGCATGCGGCCAAAATCGATGATGAATTCCGAGGGCGAATTGGTGATCACGAAGAAATTGGCGTAGGTGCCTTCGCCGACTTTTTCGTCGATCTTGATGTTGATTTGTTGCTGGGGGGGATTGGGTTTGTTCATTGTATCTCCTTTAAGATGTCTTCATGGTTGATCAATTTCCCGGCCGCGGCGATTTTGTCCATCAATAATTTGTAATGGCCGGAATTGCGGCAGAGTTCCGCGTTGCCCAGAATGATCAGGCGTTCCTGGGCGCGGCTGACGGCCACGTTGAGCTTGCGGTCGACGCTCTGGTCGCCGGAGAGGGCTTCGATATTGCGCAGGGCGGAGCTGGCATGCAGAGGCAGGGTAATGATGATGTTCCTTCGCTCGGAGCCCTGAAAGCGCTCCACCGTGTCGATTGTGGTTTTGGCCTGTTCTGGCGTGAGTTCTTTCAGCAGGGCATGGATCATGGCGCGGAAGGGGGCCACGATCCCGATGTCGGTCTCAAAATTGGTAACGGTCCCGTTGGCCGCGAACAGGTCGAGGATCTTTCTGATGATCCTGACCTGCAAAGGATCGTAATAAGCGAAGCGCGAAGGCGGGCAGTCGATCCAGACCAGGCGTGACGAGAGCAGCGGATCTTCCGTGGCGGGCAACGGCTCTTTCTGCCTGGGCTCCATCGAGACGAGGCGGTCCTGGTAATAGTGCTGGATGAGGCCGGAGATGGCGTCGTGCATGCGGTAATGCTGGTGGAGCATGGTGCTGGAATCGAGCCAGGAGTTGCTTTTGCAGACCTTGAAGAGGCGCTCCATCAATGACTGGCTGTAGGAGCCGTAGCAGAGGCCGGCCAGCTTCTCGTGCTTGAATTCAAAGCCTTGGTCGGATTGCCGGGAGATCGGAGGAAGCTGGTTCTGGTCGCCGATCAGGATGGTCTTCCCCGCCTTGGGGATGATGCCCAGGATGCTGTTTTCCACGATCTGCGAGGCCTCGTCGATCACCAGTTCGTCGATCCGGACTATCTTCAGCAGGTCGTTCAGCCAGGCGTTGCAGCTCTGCACCGTGGCCACCCAGATCCGGCAGGACTTGAGCACGGCCTCCATTTCGTCGAACTTTTTGCCTTGGATGAGGTTCTCCATCAGTTCGAGCCCGATCTCCTCGGAACGGCCGGTGCGGATGAAGGGGATTTCGTGGCGCCTGAGGTTCAGGCAGATCTCGTCCACAGCCCGGTTCGTGAAACTGAGGATGAGCACGTTTTTGTCCGTATCCTGATAAAGCTTTTTGACATAGGTGGTCAGCAAGCCTGAGGTCTTGCCCGTGCCTGGGGGTCCCTGCACGATATGGTATTCCCGGGAGGCGAACATCCTTTGGATAACCTGGTCCAGGGCGGTCCCGGAGCTTTCGTCAATGCTGTTGGATTCCGGTTGGCGCAGGCCCAGCCAGAGCTGGCGCTGTTTCGCGGAGGCCTGCAGGAAGCTGAAGATCGAGCTGAGCGGGCTGTAGAGCGAGGATTCCAGGATGTCGTGCTCCAGGGCCCAAAGCTCCGATTGAAGCTGCGCGGAAATCCGCCGCAAGCCGCCGCGGATGAGCACTTCCACGCTGTTGCCGTCGATCCGGGCAATCTGGCCGCGCAAGATCTCCTGACGGCTCACGGGTATCTTTTGCCGGTAGAGGACAACGACGTCCCCCGCGCGGAAATCCGTTATCAGTTCAGAAGCGCCGAGTTGGAAGCGGGCGAGGTTGAAGTCCACGCTCTCCAGTTTCAGGGAATCGAGGATCTTGTAGCGGTCCCGCTTGGCCCGGGCGCTCTCCTGCCAGAGGGCGTTGTGCCCGTAAATGCTGTCCCTGCCAAGCCCGCCGGTCTTCTCGAACCAGATCTCGCGCGCCAACAGCCGGAGCTGCTCCAGAAACCATTCATACTCGTGCTCCTCCAGGGATTTCAGGGTGCTGACAATGTTTTCCCGCTTGGCCTGCATGAAGCCCGTGTCCCGGGGTTGTTCGCTTGTGAGCAGCCAGCCAAAGAACTGCGAGGGATCCAGGGCCAGGCCGCGCATGATGCCCACGATCCGGTTGCGGCACAGCAGCAGTTCCTGTTCCAACTGGACCGTGTTGACCACATGGCGCAGGCTGTTCTCCTCGGCCGCGGAATAGAGGATGCTGCTGGTTCCCAAAGCGCTGTGGGGATAGCAGTCGCGAATGATCATGTTGTAGGCCACCACCTGCATCTGGTTGCTTTTCCAGATCTCGTGGTGGGGCGGGGAGCCGCTCTTGAGTTCCACGATGTATTGCTTGCCGCCGTGGCCGTATAGGATGTCCAGGCGCCCCTGCAATCCGTAATTGGGATTGATGTAGGAAGGTTCGAGCTGCACGGGGTCGTTCACCCGCGCCTGGGTGAATTCCTTGATCCTGGGCAGATGCGAGCTTTGAATGGCCCTGTGGATGTTGAGGGCGCTTTGCTTGCCCAGCGCGACGACGGAAATTGGCATCTGGGCCATGCCCTTGCGGAAAAGCTGCTTGTATTCGGCATCCGGGGCTGAGATGAGCTCGTCCAGAATGTTGTTGACCAGCGTTCCCTGGATCTGTTTGTCCGAAGCCGGCTCGCTGGCCAGGCGGTTGAGGATGAAGTATTCCGGCCGGGGGCCTCTGGGGCTGAAGCAATCCGCAAGAGCGCTGGCATCGATCAGGAAATCCGGCTCCACGACGATCAGGGTGAGCGGATTGCTTTGGAAACAGCCTTCCCGGCCCGAAACCTCGCTCAGGTTCAGGCAGTTCAGGGTGCAATACTGCCACAGGACCTTGCTCAGGGTGCTCCAGCGCCTGCCCGCGTCGTCAAGGTTGTTCAGCCAGATGGTGCAGTCGGTCCCGTCTTCCAGGCTGGCCGAAATCTCGATCCCGCTCTCCTTTCCCTCCCTTTCCAACAGCTTCCAGCTGAGCGCCACGCAGACAAAACTCTGTTTCCGGCCGCTCTTGAAGGTGGGAAAGGGCCGCGCGCCTTTGCTGCTGAGGTAAGCGTCGAGCTCCGGGTCGCTGAGGCCGGGATGCAGCCAGTTCAGTAGCTCGCGCAATGCGTGGACGCCGCTGAGCCAGTCTTGGTCACTGAGTTCGAAGCCCTCTTCATGGGCCACCTTGTTGCAGAGGATGCGGAGTTGGTTGACTTGGGAGACAAGTTCCGGAGGCGGATCCAACTGGTTGTGGACATACTGCATCCTGGCGAAGAGGCCGCCGAAACTGGTCTTGCTCTCCTCGCTCAGCTTCCTGTAGATCCCTTCCAGAAACTGCCGCACCAGGAGCAGCCTGGTCTTGGCTTCCCCCGGACCGGATAAGATCTCCCGCAGGCGCTGCAGGTTTTGCCGGGCCTGTTCCGCGTCAAAAACAGCCATCAGGAGCGCTTTTTCTTCTTCAGGATGTTAGCGCGCACCCAGCTCCAGTTATAGAACAGGTGCAGTATGCCCACGATAAAGAACAGGATCCCGGCCCAGGCGTGGATCTGCCCCATCAGCTCACTGCCTCCTCCAAGGCGGTAGATGAGCATGGCAACGGCCGCGATGATGAACAGGAGCAGCAGGATGGGATTGAGAAATTTGAGCGCTGTGTTTTTCATTGGTTTTCCTCTTTGGTGTCTGAATTGGTGAAAAAAGCTTCCGTGAAGGCCTGGATGTCAAACTCCTCCAGGTCTCCGATGCCCTCGCCCACTCCGATCAGCTTGACCGGCAGGTTGAGGTTGTGCTTGAGGTTGAAGATGATGCCGCCCTTGGCGGTGCCGTCGTATTTGCTGAGGATCAGGCCGGTGAGCGCCATCGCTTTGTCGAAATTGGTGGCCTGCGAGATCGCGTTCTGGCCCGTGGTGGCGTCCACCACCAACAGCGCTTGGTGTGGCGCTTCGGGGATGAGTTTCTTGATCGTGCGGTCGATCTTGCTGAGTTCCTTCATCAGGTTTTCCCGGGTGTGCTGGCGGCCCGCGGTGTCGATCAGAACGACGTCGTAGCCCTTGGCCAGGGCGGAGGAGATCCCGTCATAGATGATTGCGGAGGGATCGGCGTCCTGCTGGGACCTGACCATCGCCACTCCCGCCCGCTCTGCCCAGATCGCAAGCTGTTCGATGGCCGCGGCGCGAAAGGTGTCTCCGGCTATGATCATCACCTTCTTGCCCCTTTCCCTCAGGCTGTGGGCGACCTTGCCGATGCTGGTGGTCTTCCCCACTCCGTTCACGCCCACAAACACGATCACGTAGGGCTTGGCGGAGATCTCGTCATAGATGCTCGCTTCGGCCGAATAATCCTGGAGCAGGATGTCCCGCATTATCTCCTCCAGGGCGGTTTGGACCTCTTCCGCGTCAGTTATGCGGTCGACCCGGATCCGCTCTGTGAGCCGTTCCATGATGAGCTGCGTCATTTCCACGCCGGTGTCGCAGCGCAGGAGGATCTCCTCGATCTCCTCCATCAGCTCGTCATCGACCTTGCCGCGCAGGCTGATCGCTTCAGCGATCCTGCCGATGAAGCCGCTTTTCGTCTTGGCCAGCTTTTTCCTGAAGCTGCGCACTATATTGAGCATAAAAATCTCCCTGGATGTTCATGGACCGGATTTCCCAGACGGATCCCCGGGCGCGGATGCCAGAGGGCCACAGAGGCCAAGTGCCACATTTGTCATTGACATCCACACGACTTACCATAAAATGCGCTCACAGATTAACGTCAATGAAAATTTACGAGGCAAGGATGAACAACAGACATTTTCAAACCGTGATGGTGCTCGCGATCCTGGTCCCGCTGCTCATGGGGATCGTGGGATACCTGGTCTACGGCGGCCACAGCGAACCGCAGCCGGTGGATTCTCTGATCGGCCAATCCGCCGAAACGGGCGAACCCATCCTGATCAACCGTGATGGCACGGACGCCCCCAGGATTCAGAACAACAGCTTCGGATTCAAGGAGCTGATCCTCTACATCGCCCTCCTGACCGGCGTTATAGCCCTGCTCTACCATTATCTCAAAACCAGCCTGGTCTGGCTCGCCGTGATCCTTCTGCCCCTGGGCTTTGCGCTCCTCTCTTTGGCCCGGCTGAACATCTCGCTGACCGCTCTGTACCTTCCCAGCCTGCTCTTTGCCGCGCTGCTGGCCCTGCTGGTCAGATTCGTCTTCTTCAATCCCAGCACCATCCGCTTCCGCATGATCCTCACCTCCCTGCTGGGCGCTGCGCTTCTGACCCTGTATATCCGCGGCATCTATCTGGTTTCCAATTCCGTGTTCGAAAAGCAGCAGTGGTCGCTGGTCTACGTTTCCGCGCTGATCCTGTTCGTTTTCGTCTCCTTTGGCCTGTCTCTGGCAGACCTGGTGATCCAACGCGCCCTGATCAAGCGCAGGCAGGCCGAAGAGAAAGCCCACGCAGACGACGAGGAGGATGACGAGCCCCATGCTTGAAGACCGGGATTTCTTCGTCACCGATTCCCCTGAAGCCATTCTCGACCCGCAAGATCTGTTCGGAAACTCCCATCCGCTGTTCATCGAGATCGGTTCCGGCAAAGGCGAATTCATCTCGCAATACTCCATCCTGCATCCGGACTGGAATTTCCTGGGTTTCGAAGCCGCCGAGAAACGGATCCGCAACATCCTCAAAAAGATCTCGCCGGAGCGCCATCCCAACGTCCGCATAGTCCGCCTGAGGGTCGATGCCAACATCGCCCAAGTTTTGGCCCCGGAATCAGTTCAGGGCGTCTTCATCCAGCATCCCGACCCCTGGCCCAAGAAAAGGCACCACAAGCGCCGCCTCTTCCAGCAGGATTTCCTGAACGCCCTGGCTGCCGTGATGCGCCTGGATTCCGAGGTCCACGTTTCCACCGACCACGAGGAATACGCCAACTGGATCGCCGAGGAATTTGCCCACAACCCCAATTTCATCTCTATGCTGGACCAGGTGATCCAAACCGATCCCAGCCTCGACGACCATGTCAGCACCTGGTATGAGCTGGAGCAGAAACGCCTGGGCTTCACTCCCAACTTCATGTTGTTCAAAAAGATTTGAATGCAGTCAAGATTATGACAGCCCTTAATATCCTATCATACAAGATAGTTATGACTATCTATTGAATCCTTTGCTTTATTATGGATATCCTAAGCTCCATCACCGATAACAAACTATGGCTTGCACCATTGGCCGGCTACACCAACCAGGCCTATCGCCAACTCTGCAAGGCCAACGGCGCGGACGTCCTGGTGAGCGAAATGGTGAGCGCGGACGGCTTGATGCGTGATTCCAAAAAGACGGTCCAGTTCATTCTGTTTTCCGAAGAGGAAAGGCCTTTTGGCATCCAGGTCTTCGGCTCGGATCCCCTCATCATGGCCCGGGGCGCGGAGTTTTGTCTGCAGTACCGGCCCGATTTCATCGACCTGAACATGGGCTGCCCCGTCAAGAAGGTTGTCAGGCGCGGTGCCGGATCCGCTTTGATGAACACCCCCGCTGTGGCGGAAAGCATCGTGAAAGATGTGAAGAAAGCCCTGGCCGGGGCCTGCCCCCTGGGCGTCAAGTTCCGCAGCGGTTGGAATCCCGTTAGCCTGAACTATCTGGAGTTCGGGCTGCTACTGGAATCCGCCGGGGCCGACTTCCTCTGCCTGCATCCGCGCACCCAGTCCCAGATGTTTTCGGGAGAAGCGAATTGGGAACACATCGCCACCCTGAAAACGCGTCTCAGCATCCCGCTGATCGGCAACGGCGACGTCAAAACCCCGGAAGACGCCCTGAAAATGTTTGCCGAAACAGGCTGCGATTCTGTGATGATCGGCCGCGGAGCTTTGGGAAAACCCTGGATCTTCGACCAGATCCACCAACTGAGGCAGGAAGGTGATTACCGTCCCGTCACCCGTTCCCAGCTTCTGTCAACCGTTTTCCAGCATATCGACCTGGCCCTCAAATACAAGCCCGAACGCGTCGTAGCCAAGGAGCTGCGCTCGGATCTCTGCTTCTATACCAAAGGATTGGTGGGCAGCGCGGAACTCCGCCAGGCCATCAACCACGCCGAAAACACCGCCCAGATCAAGGAACTCATCCTGGCCAGCGAAGCTTTCAAGATCTGAATCCCGCCTCTCAGCCCCGCTTCTCCCCCATATTCATCCCAGCATATCCATCTCATTGGCCACCATAGCTTTCCAAATTATCCTCTCATATGGCTCCCCTTATCATTACGGTGTCATTACGGACTCACTACGGACTTTGTCCGTAATGAGTCCGTATTGATAGCGTATTGATCAGGAGAGGGCAATATCCACCTATCTGAAAACATGTCAGTTATGCTCAGCTTGCTGAGCCAGCTTTTCTGCCAGGGGCACATATCTCTGCAATGAATGGAATTATTCCCGTAGAAAAGACAAACCCGGCGGTCGGACCGGGGTTGTTGCTATCTACATCAGTGGTTTATTTGGACGGAGCGTCACGTTCAGCCCTGACCTCATAGAAGTTTCTGGCCTGGCTCAGGGACACGTCGTAATATAGGTTCGTGCTTGAGCCAAGGAAGCTGAAAGTTCCCTCGGGATCATCACTCGCGTAAACCTTGTAGCGGGAGGCCCAGATCGGATAGGTCCAGCTTATCCGGGCCGTGTTTGCCCCGGTCTGCGTTATAGCCATGTTGCCGGCGAGCGGCAGATCCTGCCAGGTGAGGCTGGTCGAGGCCAGGTTGTCGTGTTCGTTGTTCTCCATGACCGCGCCTTCGGGATCGATCAGCAGCCAGGAGGTCCAGCTTTCCGGGGTCAGCGAATAAACACCCGAGAAGCTGTAGCTGTGGGTTTGCCCGGCAGCCAAAGGAGGGCAGGCATGCTGCAGGTCGCCGGTTTCGGTCCAGCCCGGGGCGCTGCTCCTGTTTTTGAAGAGATGGATGTTGAAGCCGCTGGCAATGGGATCCGTTCCGGCGTTCTGGACCACGACGTTGTAGGAAACCTGGTCTGCGAGGTAGGGATTGGTTGAAAACACGCCAAAAGACTGCACGATGAGGTTCTGGTTGTAGCCGATCCAGGAGATCAGACCATGGGGATCGTTCTCAAACAGAGGCCCGGCGAAGTTCCCGGATGAGCTGTTCACCACCACGGATCCGCTGTTGACGGTTTTGGCCAGATTGTAGAGCTCACTGCCGGTCGTGTTCAACACAATTCCGTCAATGGCCAGGTTCTGGCTGTTGTCGAAGGTGACGAAGGTGCCCTGTCCATCGCTGAATTGGCAGTAGTCGAAATCAGCCGTTGGGTCCACCTGGCCTGTGTTCATGATCCAGATCCCCTCGCTGTGCGTGTGCCTGAATTCTGTGTACTGGGCAGAAATTGTCCCCATGACGTGCATTTTCCAGATGGTACCGCCATAACCCCTGATCCGGGCCAGATTGGTCCCGATCCCATGGCAGAGCAAGGTTCCGCCGCCGTGCACATCGATATCCGCGCCGGTCTCGAGAATCGAGCCTGGATCCAGATCCAGGGTACCGCCGCCATTGACAGAGGTAACACTGCTGTTTCGGACCATTTTCCCGTTCATGAGCAGGCTGCCGTTGTTGATATTCAGCATACCCAGCACGTCCACATTGGAATTCAGGACCACATTGGCGGGATTGTCGATGTTCAGGTCGAAGAACTGCTCAGTTCCGCCCCCGGCGCTGATCGTGGAGAGCGCGGTGCCGTTGAAATGGACCATTGAGGTATTGGCGGTGAATCCGCTTCCGGGATTGTTGTTGGTCCAGTTGCCCCAGATGTTGATGGTCCCATAAGAACAACCGGCGATGAAGGCCCCGGCAGTGATCGTCAGGTCTCCCTGTATGTCCAGGGGTGAGGTTTGCAGTTCGATGCTGGTCAGGGTGTTCACATCCATGTTGTGGAAATGGTTGCCGGCACCGAGGCCAAACGTATACACGACTCCCGGGAAGGTGTTGGCAAACTCCAGGGTGCCCACATTGGGCACAAATGTCCCGGCAGTGTTGGCGCTGATGGTCCCGCATTTCAGCCGGCCGGTGGATCCTGATCCCATTACCCCAAAGGCGATGCTGCCGGTGGGATTGATGACCACCACATAGCTGGTCGCGTCCAAAGTCCCGTTTTCGATCCAGATTTGGCCATTGACATTCAAGACATTGATGGCAAACTGGCTGACCAGGGTGAACTGGGCATCGCGCACATCCAGCAGGCTGCCCGCGTTCAGGAACGTGGTGCCGTTGACCGTGGCCGTGGTTGGCACCATCATATTCAGGGTGCCGTTTAAGTGTAGATTTCCCATCAAACTCAGTGGCTGAGATACATCCAAAACACAGGCGGGATCGATCTGCAGATCGCCGTTGACCAGGAGACTGGTAGACGTCATAATATGGGGTGATGAGATCTTCAGGTTGTGGAACCAACCCCCGGCGGCGCCCACGCTGGCGGGATTCATGCTGTTGATGACCACCAATCCACCCGTGGGGTTGAATTGCGGGTTCATGACGGTGAAATCCCCAGCCACGGAAATGATTCCCCCGGTGATGGAGGTTGTGAATCCTGCTCCGCCGGTCATGACATTTATGCCTGTGTTGTGAAACTGGAGCAGACCGGTGTTCAGGATCAGCGAACCCGGAAACAAACCCCAAGTGGAATTCGAGCCAGGAAAGGGGAATCCGGAATAGATGTTCATCACGCCGCCCTGAATGTCCAGATTCGCCTGCAGGTCGGCGTTTCCGGTCATGTCATAAAGGTCGATCACGCCGTTGTTGTGGCAGGCGAAATTGCCCATGATGCAGTTATCAAGCAGGGATAAGGCGGTGAACTGGCCGTCTGTGACCTTCAGCAAACCGCTGGTCCAATCATATAAATCGCAGTTGATGACCTGACCTGGATTGGAAAGCGCGAGCATCCCGGAGGGCTTTGCCAGTTCAATAATGTGAAAGTTCATATTGACTGGCATCCCGGTGATCGTTTGGTCGTAAATGCCATTGAAAACCAGCCGGGAAGTTCCCTTCATGAAGGTCCAGGGACCCGGACCCCAGATCCAGTCTCCTTTTAGGTAGACATTGGCAGTGCCCAGATTTATTCCCCCCGCGTTCAGCATTAGATCGCCATTGACGGTCAGATTGCTGAGCAGGTTCAATTGCTGGCTCGGTTGTCCCAAGATCTGCAGATGGTGGAAATAGCTGTCGGTGGCAGTGAGGTTGAGTGCCTGAGGACCGAAACCGTTGAATGTTACCTGCTGGTTTCCGTAGAAATGGTTGGTGGGGGCGACGGTGAAATTTCCGCTGATCAGCAGGTCCTGAGGCATTTCCATCACGCAGGTGACGTTGTTTTGCACAGGCAGTGAGAAATTGTTGACCGTCAGGGGCTGGCTGCTGGACGCGCTCAGATGCACCGTCCCGTTTGGCCGGTTGATGAGCAGGTCGCTCAACATGACATTGGCGGAGTGATTGTGGATATAGCTGTGGATCGGGGCCACCATTAGATTTGGCTGTTGAAGAATGAACGACGGACCGCCTGTACTTACCGCAGAACCGGTGTCGAAGAAGCAGTCTCGGCGCACAATGGTCTGAATGCCCGGCATCAGGCTACCAAAAACGCCTCCAGGATGGACTGTGAAGTTTGATTCAATGTCCAGAGACCCCATATTGTGCAAGGAACCCCAGATATCCAGCTTGCCGGTGGAAACCAGCGACCCGGGATTGTTGATCTGGAGGTTTATCATCATATGGGCTGGGGTTTCGACGCGCAGGTCTCCGCAGACC
>JAHYIU010000034.1 GCA_019429425.1 Candidatus Syntrophosphaera sp. | reverse complement strand
CCGCTTGCCCGCCTCCCGCCGAGGACCCGCCGGCTGGGCGGGTGGTCAGGGAGTGCTAAGTGAGTGATGGGTGAGCTGGGAAAGAGGGGTCAATTACGCTCAATTACGCTCAATTACGCAAGGGGTTGCGTAGTTCCGAGTTATTGCGGCACAGAGGTTTAGGCCTCAATTACGCAAATACGCAAGGTCTTTAAGCCCCGGAACGGGGAAAAGAAAGCTCCAGCATGAGGGGTGGAGATGCTATATCCTGGTAGATATAGATTTATATATAATATATATTATATATTATTATATTTATATATATATTATCTTCAGATAGCAGGACAAATCCCCCCTGCAAACCCGCCGGCCTCAAAGAAGCTGCGTATTTGCGTAATTGAGGCTTAAGTGATTGGGGGACAGTGGGTCGCAAGTACGCAACCCCTTGCGTAATTGAGCGTAATTGAGCGTAATTGACCTTGTCCGGGGGGTGGTGATTTGCGGAAGAGGATCGGAATCATCAGGCTACAAAGCCCCGCCCCTTGGCGTAACCCGTATCGCGTAACCCCTTTCCCAATGTGGGGAGTGGCAGGCGTTCATCAGTTCGGAGTGTTTGGCCCTGCCGCCGAATTTGTTCATCAGGGTTTCGACGACCTTGCGTTCTTTGGCGAGCTTGTCCTTTCCGTCCATGAGGGCGAGGAGGGGCTCGACGTTTTTCATATAGAAGGCTCTCTTTCAAACCAAGTGGGTGATTGGAGCGTCCAATCCGGATGCACGAGCAGAGGGTTGCCGATCTTGAGAATCGGCAAAGGCAGCAAGGCTGCCTTCAGAAGATGTCTGTGACAACCGTCGCTGCTGACCAACCCCGCCGCAGGTGGGGTGAAGGACAATAGACGGCGGCTTCAGCCGTCGTGTTTCATGATCAGTCCATCCATGTTTCATGGCCCCACCCCCTCTGCAAACTCAGATTCTGAGTTTGCTGAGGGGGTGGGGAATTCTGGCCAGATAAATATGAACTCCATATAAACCCGGGATGAATCCCCCCGCCTATTGTCCTGCACCGGTTGAAACCGGTTTCTATAAAGGTGTAGCGGTCTTTGACCGCTGTGGCAAATCGGAATTTGCCACCCCTTCAATCTGCGTCTGAATATCTGACCCACTTGGTTTGAAAGAGAGCCAAAAGAAAGCCCGGAGTGGGAACCCCGGGCTTTTTATCTGCGGTGTCCGGGCAAATCAGGCTTTCCGGTATTTCTCCAGTTCCCGCATCAGTTCGGGATCGGCCACATAGACCCTGGCGTTCTTATTGTTGGGCCCCTTGACAGTTTCGACACGGATGGCTTCGCGGTCGAGCAGGCTCTCGATGTTTTCCTTGAAGTCCTTTTTGCGCATGTGGGAGGCGTTCATCAGTTTGGAGTGGGCGACCCTTCCTCCGTAGGTGACGGTGATGAGCTCGATCAGCTTGCGTTCGCCTGCCAGGGCGCTTTGCTCGTCCAGCAGGGCCAGCAGGGGAGTGGTGTTGGCCATGTAGTAGTCGCAGAGGTAGAGGGCTTCCCTGGCGGTCTTTTCGCTCACTTTGAGGCTGTTGAACAGCTTGGGGCAGGTGCCCGAACGCACGGCCGCGCCCAGATCTCCCGGATGGCAGGCGAGGGTGTTCAGGATGGAGAATTTGTAGAAATAGCCATCGTGAACGCGGGTGAAATAGCTCATCAGGGTGTCGTTGCGTTTGTCGAAATACTCGCGGTGGCGCTGTAGGTATCGCTCGTCGCGCAGCGCTTTGGCCGCGGGGGAAAGCTCCAGAAGCTGGGTAAAGGGGATCCCCCTCCACCATTGGAAGAGTTCCCTGTCAAAACAGGCCAGCCTCTCCTCCATCTCCTTCACATCGCGCACCTCCAGGTTCAGTTGGCTGTAATCCACCTCCCCCATCACAAAGAAGACCATCCTCTGCAGAAAGCCGCTGAGCTGTTCGGCCCCGATGGCCATGTGCTTCATGAACCAGCCTTCGGTGGAGGCGGTTACCACGGACAGGGCGGGATCGTTGATGATATCGGTGCGTTCGAGGGTTTTGACCACGCGGTCCTTGTTGTCGTAGATATCGGTGATATGCTGTTTGTAGCCGGCATTGTAGTTTTTGCTTATGTCGGCCATCCAGCCGGAGAATTCGTTCTGGAGCAGCAGACGGCTGGGATTGATGGCCAATTGTGATAGGAGCACGGAAAGGGTGGAACTGGTCACGACCAGGGTGCGCAGGTTTTGGTCATCGACGGAACCTTGGCGCAGGTCGCGCTCGAAATCCCGGATCGTGTAGCGGGCATAGGAAATGGCGGTGGTTTTGCGGGCTATTCCGCTGGGGCCGATCACGCAGCTCCAGATGTTGGGATAGAGCCGGCCGGTGTTGTTGTACATGTGCACCCTGTTCCCCGCGTTCACGCCGCAGAAAGGAAGCCAGGCCGTGAGCAAAAGCCCCGGGCGGGCATCCGTGCAGCTGGTGGCTATCTCCAGATAGCGGTCCATGAATTCGGGCAGGCGGGAGCGGTCGAGTTCGGGAGTGATCTTCCTCCCAAAGAGTTGCAGCAGTTCGTTTCGCATATCTTCCTCCATAAAGATGTGTCCACATTCCAGCTTGGAGGGTCCCGGACACAGGCCGCCTGGATTGTGAACCCCCGCCGAGGGAGTTGCGCAGACACCGGGAATGCCCCTCCGAAGCTGATGAATATGGGCTCCATTCTGGCTGGGGAAGGGTATCTGTCAAGGGGATTCTTTGCTTTTTGCAATGTTTTTTTGGAAAGTGTATGCGCATGCCTGGCAAGGATTTGGAGGCAGGAAAAGAGCGTCATTCCGGGGCTGGAGGCAAGCCTCTGGAGTGGGCCTGTTTAGAAAAAGGGGGATCCGCAAACAAGGGATCCCCCGCTTATATGGTTCGTTATTTGATCAGGGCATGATCGCTGTCACCCGGTAGAAGAAGACGTCTCCCGGCAGGGCCTGGGTCCAGTAGAGGTTGGTGGTTGAGCCCACGTAGGTGAAGGTACCGTCGGGCGTGGCGCTGCGGTAGATCTTGTACTGTGTGGCCGCAAGCGGATAGGTCCAATCGAGCCGGATTTGGTTCGTAGCCGTGATGTAGCTGATCGCAAGGTCGGCCACGGGCGGAATTCCGGTTCCCTGCCAGAACAGGCGGCCGTAAGTGTCCTGCTCAAAGGCCGGACCGCCGAAATCTCCGCTCCAGTTGGCGAAATAGACCTGGCCGTTGTTCGCTGTCTTGGAGACGTTGTAGGCCCCGCTCCAGGTGTTGGCAGGGAAGGCGGCCCCATTCACGGTGAAGGACTGGTCGTTGTTTATCTGGAGCAGTTTCCCACCCGCAGAACCCAGGCGGAAGGTGCAGTCGTTGAATGAATATTCCGAGTCCACGACCGCCCCGGGCTTGATCCAGACGCCATTGGAATTCATGTATTCAAAGATGGCGTAAGAGGCGGCGATGGTACTCCCGGATTCGACGTTGAAGGCGTAGTTTCCAGCACTTCTGGTGATCATGGCGGCATTGATGGAATTTCCGACCACCACCAAACGCCCGCCGTTGTTTACATTGAGCTGCTTGGCTGAGGCCATGCGCAATACTGCTGCGGCATTGAGAGACATCACCCCGTTGATGTTCACATTGCCGGCACAGCTAAACTCCTTGCCGTTGAAGTACAGGATACCGGAAGCCACGGTCAGGTCCCCGGTGCTGTTTATGTTTGTTCCCAACACAGCAATGTTGTTGCGCGTAAGCTCCCTCTGGTTTCCTTCCCTGTCGGTGATGAACTCTGGCTCTGTGGGCTCGCTGGCTTCCAGGGCCGCGGCATCGCCTTTGTTCACGACTATGTTGTGCAATGTTCCGCCGGCATTGTACAAATAGCCATCGATGGGTCCCACGAACTCCAAGGTTCCACCGGATGGGGTGAAATCACTCCGGTAGCAATTGAAGTTTCCGTCGGTCCGGATCGTGCCCCCGGTGATGTTTTCGGTAAGGGCATAGGTGTCGGGAATGTAGATGCCGTTGTCGTGCCTGTGGATCAATCCCGCGCTCATGTTGATCTCCCCCGTGCCGATCCAAGGCCAGTAGGAACTTCCGTTCCCGCCGTAGAGGTGCAGTTCGCCGCCGGAAATGTTCCATGTGCCGGCCATGTCTATGTATTGTGCCGCATCCTGATGAAGGTGGATGTATCCAGAGCTGAGGTTGATGGTCCCCTGGATGAGGGGGTCAGCCAGATCGTTGGCAGTGAAGCTGCCGCCCGTGACGTTCAGGGTGCCCTGGGTCCAGTCGTAGGATGCGCAGACCAGGCTGCGGGTGCTGGCAAGATTGAGGTTGATGGTTGCCAGGGTTTTATTCAGTTCGATGGCGTGGAAGACCTCGTTTGCATAGATAGTGGTGTTGGCATTGCCATCGAAGACCACCAGGCCGGTGCCTTCGTTGAAAGCAGACTCGCCGACATAATTGTACCAGCTTCCCCGCACGTTCATTTGGGCGGGTGCGTTGAATGTTCCGGCCGAGATCATGAAATAGCCGTTGATATCCAGGTCTGAAGCCGCAGTGACATTGTTGGTGCGGGTAATCTGAGTTGTCCCGCCTTCCCGGTCGGTTTCGAAGATCGGGCCGGTGTCGCCATCCCGGGTGCTGGATTTGTTGATCTTGACCGAGTTGAAATTTGAGCCAACGCCGTGGCTCAGGTTGCTGTCCGTTCCGCCCACCATCTCGATGAGTCCGCCGGTGGGGTTGAAATCGGTGCGGTCACCGTAGAATTCCCTATTCACCTTGATCGTCCCCCCGCTTATGGTGTTGGGGAAATCGGCGTAATATGTATTCACAAAGACGCCCTGGTCTTTGAAGTCCAGGATGCCACCGGTCATGTTGATGGAAGCGGTGGTGCTGTAGGGCCAGTAACTGGCTGTGGAACCTCCGTAGACGTTGAAGGTGCCGCCGTAGATGTTGAGGTTGCCCTTGAGGTCGATCCAGGTATCTGGGGCAGGATTATAGAGGTTTATCGTCCCCCCTGTATTCAGCCACCAGCCTCCGGCGATACCGTTGTCAGCCAAATCGAGGGCGGTGAAGGTGCCGGTGATGACGTCTATTCCGCCCGAAACCCAGTCGTATTGGGCACAGGTGACCACGGCAGAGGTGCTGTTCACCCTAAGGGCCGCTCCACAATCCACTTTCAGGATGTTGAATGTCTCGCTGTAGTTGCAGTATTGGTGGCTGGTACCATTGAAGGTGACGGTGGAGGTTCCTTCACTGAAGGCCGTGGGGCCCACCACGTTGATCCAGTTCCCGCCGACATTTATCTCATACGCGCCAGCACTCAGCACTCCGCTTTCAATGCGCAGATCTCCCCTGACTGTCAGGTTGTTCTGCAAAGTGGTCGTTCCGGTCGAGCTGAAAGTGATGTTGTTCACATAGCAATTGGGGCCTTGCAGGTCGACATACTGGGTTGTTCCATCCATGATCAGGGTATTGTAGTACATTTTGATCCCGTAGGTCGTGGTGGAGTTGTAATCCCTGAGATAGAGGCCTTTCAAATATACATTGCCGGTGTAATAGCAATAGGTGCTGCTTCCCTGATAGTTCCAAAGGCTACCGTTGATCACCAGGTCGTAGGTGGAATCGTCGTGGATGATCAGGGCCAGACCATCGCCCATGTCCGACCTCAGGTTGTGGATCTGGGTGGTGGGGCTCTTGTTGATCAGATGGCAATGCGAGGAAGTGCCGTTAAATTCCAGATAACCCATGGCCAGTTGGACGTTGGAGCCGTTGTTGAAGGTCATGTGTCCGCGGACGTAAATTTCCGCGGTAGCATTGGTAATCGAGGCGGTTGAGTTAAGCCCCCAGGTGACGTTGCCTCTGATATCAAAATCCGTGGCATGGGTCATGTTCAGCTGGCCGCCGATGGTCGCGTTCCCGTAGATGATCAGAGAGTAGGCGCCCACAGTGAAATTGGCTCCGCTATTGACCGTTAGGTTTCTGGCATATCCTACGGAAGTGGAGGTAATGGGATAACGTGTGCATCCGCTGGGGATCAGGACGTCTTTGGTGCTGCTGGGAGCGCTGCCAGCATTCCAGTTTGAACCATTGCCCCAGGCGGTCGAGACAGTTCCGGTCCAGATGTGGCCGGCATAGATATTGCCAACGTAGGTAACCCGGTTATGGGCGGTGACCGTTATGGTGTATTCCCGGAATGCTGGGGGCGTAATGGTTGCAGTGAAGTTTCCCAGATAATTGGCATATCCGCGGGCAGTGATGGTGTTGCTATAGGTGATTCCCACATAGGCATAGGGAACTCCCGTGGCAACCGATACGGTGGACGCCTCCCCGACATTGATGGTGCTTGTGTGGGTGACGGTCATGGCGATCGGGGTCTTCGTCCGCATCAGCATGGAGGCGTCGCCGAAAATGTTCCAGGTTTTGTACATGTCGGTTGCAGCGGGGTAATCATCCAGCATCTTGCAGGAGCCGTTGAAGAACAGGCCGCCCACGGTTTTCTTGGCATCCGCGACCAGGAGGTCCACAATCTCATCCTGGGCGGCCATGGGCGGATTCCAGGATTGATTTACGGAACTGCCGTAAAAGGCGATCGCCCCTCCGCCTGATTTGCGCAGGAAAGCCTCTGCCAGACAGGTGTAGCTGACGAAATTGCCGTTCAGGCAGGCGACACTGCAGATCACCGGCGTCTTGACGCCGTTGGTGAGGTTGCCAACGTCTGTGTTGCTGAACCCCGTGGTGGAAAAACCCTGTGTCCAGCCGTGGCCGCAATAGTTCATCAAACTGCTGCCGCCATTGAGGCAAGAGCTCAAATAGGCGGCTGTGTCGTTGCCCTGGTTGGGATAGATGCGGTCTACTATTGTATAGCCATAGCCCAGGAGATCATTGCGAATGTTATCCATGTGCTGCCAGTCATATTCTCCGTCGTCGCCTGGACCCTCTGCGGAAGCAACGCCGGTTGCCCACGGCATCCAGGTCTGGGAGGTGTTAAAGTCCCTTTCCCAATTAAGGACCTTGTTTACCTGGGTGGTCACATCAGCGGCAGTGGTGGCGGAAAACCGGCTGACAAAGATATCCGGATAGCTGTCCGTGCCGGAAACCAGCGCATAGACAGGGTCCGCTCCGCCTCCGCCGACACTCAGGGTCGGGATCTGGGCGGCGTCTCCCACAAGTTGGACAAATGTTACGGATGTGTCTGTGTTGTACCTGTTCTGGATAAAGGTCTGCAATTGGGCGGCACTGGTTGCCCCTGTCTGGCTGTAAGAATAGGAATAGGTGGGAATGCCTTTCTGGCGCTTCCACTCGAAATAGGGAGTGATTGCAGCTTCAAAGGCGTCGTGGTAGATGATCACCAGTTTGCCGAAACTGTCGCTGACGGAAGTATAGCGGGAATCAGACCAGTTTAGAAAGTGGTTCTCATAGATCCCCAGGAACTCCCGCGATATTTCGTCCCTGGAAGTGGTCAGGACATTGACCGTGTCCGTCCCCTCCGCGTATACGCGCACCTTATAGGACGTGTAGATACGCAGGGTCCGGGTCACTGGATTATAGGCAAAGGGCACAGTCTTTACCACGATGCCCCGGAAATCCCTCATGATATAAGGTTCCGACAGCGTGGCGACCTGCGCGGGATAAAATTCGTCGCGTTCATACATTCTGTCGAAGGTATAAGGAACCGTGGCCGGATCGATGTTACGGGTCAGATCCCCTTTGGATGGCGCGATGGGCAACTCGATGTCTTCATATTGAAGGTCGTAAACTTCAAGCTTCGTCAGCGCCTGGTCATCGATGATGATGCTTCGGTTGAAGGCCGGGAGTTCGGGAAATCCCGCATCCAGCAACTTGCCTTCCTTGGCCAGGCCTATCTGGTACCACTCCTCCCCATCGATCTCCAGCTTGGTTGTTTCATATTTTCCCAGATTGAATTGGATCAACGTCTCGTTCGAGGTTGAAGAGAGGACTTCCGCTGAATTGATTCCGTTGCCGACCAATACGGTTTCGGCAACAAGAAGCGGCATCAACATGAGCAACAAGGGTAGAAGAATCAAGCGACGCATAATAACTCCTTTGTTCACTTGGAACCTTGGGATGAATTGCCGACCCTGATGTAAGAAAATGACACACAACCTCCATGGCTGTTGAACAAACCCAAGTTGACAACATCTGGCAAAACGAGGCCCAGCCCCGTATTCCGGATATCGCAACCAATCATACTCAAACTCCTTGTTCGTGTTCTTCAAACAAAAAAACACTTTGATTCCCTTACAGGCCAATCCTGAACTTATGTCAAGTATTAAATGAGCAAAAAAATTAGCAAAGTTGCTCCACTGTGGAAATATATCTACTGAGTGGCCCATCATTATTTATCAAGGTTGCAGAATGGCGTTGCTTTTCAAACAAGATATTTGCTATTCTCCCAGATTCTTGCCAGATAATTGCTGCATCCAGACAGAACCGTTTATGGGGTTCACGCATCACTGAGTCTGTAGCCAGAAGAAATTTTGGGCTGCTGGCCGGGCAGATCCAATGCCGATTTACCTTGACAGATATGGGCGGTAAAAATGTCATATCATGAAAAGCAAAATCCGACATAATACATACCTGCCCTTCACGGGGCAGGGGGAGAAAATAATGAAGTACTTTAGAAAGCTGATCGGGGAAAAATGCTACCTTTCGCCCGTATCCCTCGAGGACGCCGAACGTTACACGGAATGGCTGAACGACTTGGAGATCGGGCAATTCCTGCTTTCCAGCTCCACGGTCTTCGACCTGGAAAAGGAAAGGGATGCCCTGAAAAACCTGATGAAAAACGACGTCGTGTTCGCGATCGTGGAAAAGGACACCAACAAGGTGATCGGCAACTGCGGACTGCACGAGGTCAGCAACGTTCACCGCCGCGCCAATTTTGGCATCTTCATCGGGGAAAAGACCTATTGGAACCAGGGCATCGGCACCGAGGCCACGGCCCTGATCATCGACTATGCCTTCAACATCATGAACCTGAACAACATCAGCCTGGAAGTGGTGGCCTACAACCAGCGCGGCATCCGCTGCTATGAGAAGGTGGGCTTCAAATATGTGGGTCGGCGCCGCGACTATATCTTCATGGCGGGCAAATATCACGACGTGATGATCTACGACATCCTGGCCTCCGAATTCAGCAGCCCGTTCGTGAACAAGGTCTTTGAACGCAGCACCAGTGATGAGGCGGGCCGCAGCAAGATAACCATAGCTTAGGCTGCCACAGACCGCCGCAGCTTCCCAACAGCCCGATGTTCCGCAACATTCAAGGACAAACCAGCGCCCTGCAGATCCTGAGGCTGGCGATGGAAAACAACCGCGTCGCCCAAGCCTATCTGTTCCACGGCATGGACGGCGTGGGCAAATTCACCACCGCGCTCTATTTCGGGATGGCCCTGAATTGCCTTTCCAAGAGCGAATTCCGGCCCTGTGGTGTCTGCAGCTCCTGCCGCAAGTTTCTGGCCTTTGACCATCCAGACCTGCTCTACGTCTTCCCCACCCCGAACCTCCAGTTGAGCCTGGATGGGGAGATAAAGAGCGCGGAGGGAAGGCGTGAATATGAGGCATACATCCGCAACAAGATCGAAACACCCTGGGAAGACCACCAGTTCAGCGCGAACATCATGATCCGCGTCGAAAGCATCCGCTGGCTGATCAAGCGGCTGGACATCAGCAAATATGAGGCCACGCAAAGGATCTGCATCATCGAGAACGCCGACCAGATGAACATCGAAACCTCCAACGCCTTCCTCAAGACGCTGGAGGAACCGCCCCCGGACACGGTGATCATCCTGATCACGAACAACCTCTCCGGCTTGATGCCGACGATCATATCGCGCTGCCAGCCCATCTATTTCCAGCCCGTCACGCCCCAGGTGATCGAAGGCATCCTGATGGAGAAATTCAACGCCTCGCCGGAACAGGCCCGCACCTCTTCCCACATTGCCGACGGCAGTGTCAAACGGGCCATCCACTTGGTCAAAGGCGAATCCAGCGAACTGCGGGACCGGGCTTTCGAAATCTTCCAGATGGCCGCGGAGGACAGGGAACTGGCATATTTCAGATCGTTGCAGAACCTTCCGGCGCGGATGAAAGCTGAGAGAAGCATCGAACTGATCCGTTACATCTGCCTCTTTGCGCGGGACTTGAACCTGGCTGAGAGCGCTCCCGGGCAGATCGTCAATATCGACAAGCAGGACTATTTGCTGGAGGCCAGGGCCAGGCTGGGGCTGGTGGATGACGCCGTGTTGACGGACAGGGTGCTGAATTTCCTGCGGCTGATGGAGGACTACATCCGCAAGATCCGCGGCAATGTAAACCTCCAGTTGGTGATGATCAACCTCCATACCCAATTGAGAGGCATCTTCCGCGCTTGAGCAGAACCATGTCCGAAAAGAAACTCGCCAAGAACATCAGCATCATGTCGGTGGCCATCTTCCTGAGCAGGATCATGGGCCTGGTCCGCGACCAGGTGATGGCGTTCTGCTTCGGCACCACCTTTCTCAACGACGCTTTCGTGGTGGGCTTCCGCATCCCCAACCTGCTGCGCAGCCTGTTCGGCGAAGGAGCCCTTTCCGCTTCCTTTGTGCCCATCTACAACGAACTGGGGGTCCACGAAGACAAGCGCCGGCAGATGGATTTCGCCCTCCAGGTGTTGGGCATCCTGGCCTTCTTCCTCTTCATTTTAACCGTGTTGGGGATCATCTTCGCGCCCCTGATCGTTCGCGTCATCTATCCCGGCCTGCCTCCCAGGACTTATTCCCTGGCCGTCATCCTCACCCGGATCATGTTTCCCTACCTCACCTGGATCGGGCTATCTTCCACCATGATCGCCATCCTCAATTCCCACGACCGCTTTTTCATGACCGGGCTCTCCTCCGCCCTGCTCAATCTGGGCATGATCCTTAGCCTGGTGCTGCCCCGCTTCGTGTTCGGGATCGAAGGCGTGGCCCTTGTCCGCTGGGGCGCTTGGGGCGTTTTCGCGGGTGGGTTTTTGCAGACCGTCATCAATTTCCCCTATTTGAAGCAGCTTGGCTATCCCTTCAAGCTGATGCTCAATTTCGGCGGCGA
This sequence comes from Candidatus Syntrophosphaera sp., assembly GCA_019429425.1. Taxonomy (NCBI): domain Bacteria; kingdom Pseudomonadati; phylum Candidatus Cloacimonadota; class Cloacimonadia (SeqCode); order Cloacimonadales (SeqCode); family Cloacimonadaceae (SeqCode); genus Candidatus Syntrophosphaera; species Candidatus Syntrophosphaera sp. The sequence continues at coordinate 11,679 of JAHYIU010000034.1, read as the reverse complement.
AGCGCTCAGGACGATGTGGACCCGCTTCGTCCCCTCGCTGATCGGAGTGGGGATCCGGGAGATCAACCTGATCGCGGACAGCCTGATGGCGTCGTTTCTGGCCGTGGGAAGCATCTCCGCATTGGAATACGGGAACCGCCTCTTCCACCTGCCGTTGGGCATTTTCGCCATTTCCACGGGGATGGTGCTCTTGCCCACCTATTCACGCCTGGTGGCCAAACAGGATTTCGGTGAGCTATCCAAAAATCTCCGCTTTGCCGCGGTCAGCCTGGCCTACGTGATGCTGCCCGTGACGGTGCTGATCATCACCTTGGGTGGCGATCTGGTCAAGATCCTCTTTGAACGTGGCGCCTTTGACGCCAAGGCCACTCTCTGGACGACCCAGGCCTTGGTCTTTTACTCGCTGGGCCTGATCTTTTTCAGCCTCAACCAGACCCTCACCCCGCTCTTTTTCGCCAACAAGGACACCCGCACCCCGGTGCGCGTCGCTGCCGCGATGGTGGGGCTGAACATCGTCCTCAATTTTGTTCTGATGCAATTTTTGCAGCATCGCGGCCTGGCCTTTGCCTCTTCGATCACCGCGATGGTCAATTTCTTCCTGCTGCTGCGCCTGCTGCGCAAGAAAATGCCCCAGGTAGACTTTTCCGGGATCCTGCCCAATATCCTCAAGGCCCTGCTGATCTGCGCGGTCCTATTGGCACTGCTTCTGGCCGCCAATCAGCTCATCCCGCCCCTGGGGACCGGCTTGCTCATCCTCAAGGATGCCGGACTGGTCGCCCTCAGCCTGGCTATCTTCTATCTGCTGGGCCTCTGGCTGAAGCTGGATTACCTGCGCAGCGCCCTTTCCCTGGTATGGAAAAAACGCCTGAACTGATCGAGCAAAAACTCAAGTTCCTGCCCGAGCAGCCGGGGATCTATATCTGGAAAAACGCAGCCGGGGAGGTGATTTACGTGGGCAAGGCAAAATCGCTCAAAAACAGGATCAAGTCCTATCTGAGCGGATCGCCCAAAGACATCAAGACCGAGCAGCTCGTCAAACACATCGCCGACCTCGATTACATCATCACCCTCTCCGAGCAGGACGCCTTCATCCTGGAAGCAAACCTGATCAAGCGCCACAAACCCAAGTACAACATCAATCTCAAGGATGACAAGCGCTATCCTTTCGTCAAGATAACAGTTCAGGAACCCTTTCCCCGGATAATGGTCACCCGGGACGTGGTCAAGGACGGATCGCGCTATTTCGGGCCCTTCACCGACGCCAAGTCGCTGCGCTTCACTCTGCGCAATTTTGAATGGATCTTCCCCATCCGCTCCTGCAACCGCAATATCCCTGCCGATAAGGTCCGCTACAAGAATGCCTGTATCAACTTCCAGCTGGGGAAGTGCCCAGCTCCCTGCATTGGCGCTATCTCCCAGGCAGATTACCTGCGCATCATCAAACGGCAGATGAGCTTCTTCGAGGGCCGGCACCAGGAGGTTTTGGATGAGCTGCGGTACGAGATGAACACGCTTTCCGAGGATCTCAAGTTCGAGCAGGCTGCCAAACTGCGCAACCGCATCATTGCCATCGAACGCATTCAAAAACGCCAGGTGGTCTATGCCCAGGACGCCCGCAATACAGACGTGATCGGCTTTTACCAGGAGGAGAACATCGCCGTCTGCGTCGTGCTCAGGATCATGGGTGGAATGGTGGTCAACCGCGAGGATTATCCGCTCTCAAACGTGGAACAGAGCACTCCGGAACAGATCCTGAGAGCCTTCGTGCAACTCTACTACGCGGATAGGGACGAACTTCCGGACGAGATCCTGCTTCCCCATGAGCCGTCTGAAATGGAAGAACTGAACCTCTGGCTGAAAGGCAAGCTCAGCCTGCCCCAACGCGGCGAGAAAAGCAAACTCCTGGCCATGGCCAAACGCAATGCCTTCCACCTGATCGAAGAAAGGAAACTCGCCCATCTGCGCAGGGCCAACCGGACGGTTTTCCCCATCCAGGAACTCAAAGAAAAGCTCGCCCTGCCCAGGCTGCCGCGCAAGATGGTCTGCATGGACATTTCCACCATCCAAGGCACGGACACCGTTTCCTCCGCCGTGTTCTTCGAAAACGGCAAGCCCAAAAAGAAGCTCTACCGCCATTTCATCATTCGCAGCCTGGATACCCAAAACGATTTCGCCGCCCTGCAGGAAACACTTTCACGATTCCTGCAGGAGATCCAGAAAGACGAGGCGATGCTGCCGGACCTGCTGATCATTGACGGAGGCAAAGGACAGCTCGCCGCCTGCCTGGAAACCTTGGAAAGCTCGTCCCGGACTGATATTCCGATCATTTCCCTGGCCAAGCGAGCGGAGGAGATCTACGTTCCGCACCGCTCGGAGTCCGTAATCCTGACCCGTTCCTCATCAGCCCTGCGCCTGCTGACCGCCATCCGCGACGAGGCCCACCGTTTCGCCATCAACTTCCATCGCTCCCGGCGTTCCAAACGCACCCTGATCAGCGAATTGGAGGACATCCCCGGTATCGGCGAGCAGACCAAATTCCTCCTCCTGAAAGAACTCGGCTCGGTGGATGAGATCAGCCAGGCCAGCATCGACAAGCTCAGATCCATCAAAGGCATCGGCGAGAAAACCGCCCGGCAGATTCACGCTCATTTCCATGCTGATTCCTCAAATCAGTAAACTTAGACAATCCACTGATTTCATCATTTTATAGTCAATTATCAGTCTTACCAATATTATTCACTGAATGAGACTGCCAGCAATAGCCTGGCCTGTATTCATCTGAGGTGCATAATTATCTCTGCTGCTGTTATTAAATAGCTTGACAAATCCGGTCTGCTGAATTATATTGCACTTAGAAGAAAATCAATCGAGAAAAGAGGAAAAAAACATGATGCAACTGTACCCCAAACCCCGCAAGAAGTCTGTGATGCCCACAGATTACAAAGTGAAGATACTCACGGCGGCCATCAAGGTCTTTGCCCAGAAAGGCTATGTCAACACCACCATGTCGGACGTCGCGATCCATGCCAAGGTCGGCATCGGCACCCTTTACAACTATTTCAAGAACAAGGACGATATGCTGCTGCAGTGCATGAAAAAGACGATCGAAGACGAGATCATGCAGATCCAGGAAGAAACCGACAAGATCAAGGACCCGATCGACAAGCTGCATCAGTTCTTCCTGAAACACGGAGAACTGATCGTCAGCAAGCCCTACATCGCCAAATTCCTGGTGGTGGAGCTGCGCCAAAGCGAGAGCTTTTACAAGCGCAATCCCTCCTATAATCCCATGCATTACTATTTCGATTACGTGAGAGGGATTCTCAGTGAATCGATGAAGATCGGCCGCATCCGCAAGGTCGATGTCGATGCCCTCACCTACATGCTCATCGGCGCCATGGACGTGATCTTCACCCAATGGCTCATCAGCGGAAAAACCCTGGAGATCAAACCCCTGGTCGACAATATCAGGGCGATCCTGAAAGTGGGCATCGGCACCTCAGCATAAGCCAACCCATCAGGCTTGATGAAGCCGGGTTTTAACCATACTTTGAGGGACCTGTACAAAGGTACGCTAAACATGGCGCGGCGGATCCTTGGGCTATTGCCCGTGATCCCCGCGCTCTTTCTTTTGGCTTCGGTAAGTGGGCAAACTCTATTTGCTCTTGAGGTTCCGTTCTTCGCGGCCTTTCATTCGGACAACCATGCCGGTTACCATCCCGATCGCGACATCCGCAAGCTCGACTGGGACGAGAGATACCTGCTCAGTTTCGGGATAGATGATCTGCGGTGGCGTGATTTTGGCTTTGGCCTCGAGCTGACTTCCCGACCAAGTTTCATCCGGCAGCAAGTCCTGATCGACAGCCTGGCCATTACCTGGGCCCGCGATTCCTTTGCCCTGGCCGGAATGACCAAGCCGCAGGGCATCGGAAGGGATTACTTCTTCCAACAGCGGTTCGTATTTGATCCAGAGTATAACTCTTACCAATATGCTCATACCCGATTCAATGGTTTGGAATTCACCTACCTGCGCCAGGAAACCAAGTTTCAGGCCGGAGTCGGAGGCAATGTCCACAACCTGGCCATGGCCCATCTGGCTGCCTCCGGAAGCGCCAAACAGCTGCGATGGGGATTGCGCCTCGATGGCAACGCACGGGACACGCATTGGACCACTCCCAGTTTCATGCCAACGCTGAGCGTATCCTATCTGGGCGATGATTTCACGCTCCGGACCGATACAGCCTACAAACAGGTCCTACCCCAGGCAGACAAGCCTTCCCATCAGGAAATCTTTCATGCCTCCGAAGCCAGCTACGTCAGGACCGGTTGGCCGAAAGTGCTGCTGGGCTTCCAGTACCTTGAGCGTGACCACGCTCCCCGGCATAGCCTGGGCCTTGAAGCGGCCTTGATCTTCCGAGCCAGCCAATTCTCACTTTCCCCCGCCTACCATTATAAGGTCGTGGATACGATCCAGATCCACAAATTCGATCTGCTCTCAGAATGGAATCCCCTGCCCCAGATCAGGCTTGGGGCCTATGCTTCCCATGAAATACCCGATACCCATAAAACACTTTTCACGCTGGGCTTGCAGAGTTCTCTGCGCCTTGGCCCTTAGCCTCGCCGGAGCTTCCTGCAGGATCACTGCTCCGTCAGCAAACGGAGCCCCGATCGTCTGCATCACCTTCGACGACGGCCATCAGAGCGTTTGGGAACATGCCCTGCCTGTTCTTCAAGACCACGGCTTTCCGGCCACCAACTTCATAAACAGCGGCCGAGTGGGCAACCCCAATCTGCTCACCTGGGACCAGGTCCGCAGCCTGGAGATCGGCCACGGCTGGGAAACAGGGGGGCACACGCTCGATCATGAAGACCTGGCCCAGCTAAGCTACGAGCAAGCGGAACTGGCCATAAACCTGGACCTGGAAAATCTTGTGGCCCAAGGCCTCGATCCACGTGGTTTTGCCCTGCCAGCGGGAGTCTGCCCGGCTGAGTATTACGATATCATCACCCGTCAATACGATTATATCCGCAGCATTGTCGATATGTCCATGCATCAACCTCTGAACCGCTACGCCCTGGGCTACTTTCCCTTTCACACGGGTTGGACCGCCGGACACCTGATCACGCGCGTCAAGCGGGGCATTGCCAATGGCGAGGCCCTGATCGTGCTGGGGTTTCACACAATCGGGGCCGAAGGTGGCTACAATGCGGATTGTCCGGTGCCGGAATTTGCCAGGATCATCGATTACGTCGGCCAGACCGGCCTGCGGGTGATGACCCTGTCCGCCGCGCTGGAGGAATTGGGAGCCCTGGACTGAAGATTTTGCTTGTCAAATGGCTCCGGCTTTTTAAAATGGGAAAAAACAGCAAAGAGGATGTAAAATGAAGCTTTCTCAACGCGCATTGGAGATCCAGGCTTCCCCGATCCGCAAATTGATGCCCCACGCTGTCGCTGCCAAAAAACGCGGTATCAAGATCTATCACCTCAATATCGGCCAACCGGACATTCCCACGCCCCAGGCCATGATCGACGCCTATCATGGCTTTTCCGAGAAAGTGCTGGCCTATGGACCATCCCAGGGCTTGGACGTCTACCGTCAGGGCCTTGTGCAGTATTATGCCAAAAACGGAATCGATTTGGCGGAAAACGAGATCATCGTGACAACGGCTGGCTCAGAGGCCATCACTTTTGCCATGCTGGTGGTCTGCGAAGTTGGCGACGAGATCATCGTTCCGGAACCTTTTTACACCAATTACAACGGTTTTGCCACCATGGCCGGTATCAACCTGAAACCGATCACGACCAGGGCCGAGGATGGCTATCAGCTTCCCTCCAGCGAGGCCATCGAAGCCCTCATTGGGCCAAAGACCAGGGCGATCATGATCTGCAGCCCGGGCAATCCCACGGGCACGGTTTATTCCCGCGAGGACATCTTCCGCCTGGGAGGCATCGCCAAAAAGCATGGCCTCTACCTGATCTCGGATGAAGTTTACCGCGAATTCGTTTACGACGGGCTTGCCCATACCAGTATCATGCACGTTCCCGGACTGGAGGAAAACGCCATCCTGGTGGACAGCGTTTCCAAGCGCTACAGCGCCTGCGGCGCCCGGATCGGCTGCATCGCTTCGAAGAACAAGGCGATCATGGAGGCCACCCTCAAATTCGCCCAGGCCAGGCTCTGCCCCGCCACCGTGGACCAGCTTGCCGCCAACGCCTGCGTGCCCCTGGGAGAGGAATATTTCAACGAGATGATCGGCGAATACGAAGCCCGCCGTGACCTGGTCTATGACGTTCTGATGCAGATCCCCGGGGTTGTTTGCGTCAAACCCAAAGGCGCTTTTTACATCCTGGCCAAGTTTCCGGTGGAAGACTGCGAGAAGTTCGTTATCTGGCTGCTGGATGAATATTCCATCGATGGCGAGACCGTCATGGGCGCTCCCGCAGAAGGTTTTTATGCCACACCCGGCCTGGGCAGGAATGAGATGCGCCTGGCCTACGTGCTGAACGAGGATGAACTGCGCAAGGCGATGCGCATCCTGACCCAAGGCATCCAGGAATACAACAAAGCAAGGTAAATCCCAAACAATGACCATGGTGGTGATATGAAAACGAGTCTCAAGATCACGCCCTATATCTATCTTCTGCCGGCTTTGGTGCTGGTTGTCCTGTTTCGCCTGGTGCCGATCGTCATGTCTTTCATCATCAGCTTTTTTGAATTCAGGGTGACCGGCAGCGGCGATTTCATCGGCCTGGCCAAATACGCTGAGATGTTTCGGGATGCCGAGTTCTGGCAATCGATGCTCAACACCTTTTGGCTGGTCGCTTTCGTGGTGCCCGCCAGCATCGTTTTCCCACTCCTCTTTGCCGTGCTGCTGAACCAGATCAAGTTTATGAAAGGATTCTTCCGCACGATCTATTTCATGCCCTTCGTCACCTCCCTGGTGGCGATCTCCATTGTTTGGAAGATCATCTACGCTGAGCAGGGCGGACTGGCAAACACTTTCCTGGGTTGGCTGGGCATGGAGCCACTGCTCTGGCTGGGAGAGCCGAAAGGGATCTTTACCCTGCTCTTCTCCTCGTTGGGAGTTCAGATCCCTGCCTGGATGGGTGGTCCGTCGCTGGCCCTGGTCAGCATCATCATTCTGACGATCTGGAAAAGCCTCGGCTACAACACCATCATCTACGTGGCGGGATTGCAGAACATCTCCAAGGTCTATTACGAGGCGGCCGAGATCGACGGGGCCAATAAGTTCCGCCAGTTCTTCAATCTGACCGTGCCCCTGGTCTCCCCCACCACTTTCTACGTGCTGCTGATGACGACCATCGTCAGCTTCCAGACCTTCGCCCAGGTCTATCTGATGACGGATAAGGGCGGACCCCTGGGCACCACCAAGCTGATCGTCTATTACATCTATGAAAAGGGCTTCGACGACCTCGATATGGGCTATGCCAGCGCGGTCGCCCTGGTGCTCTTCGTCTTCGTGCTGGGACTCACGATCCTCCAGCGGCGCCTGGAAAAACACGTGAACTATTAGGGAGGAGAGCATGCATCCCATCATCAGCAAATCCATCATCTACTTCCTCCTGGCTGTCTGCGGCCTGTTCATGGTCGTCCCTTTCATTTGGATGATCTCCACCTCCCTCATGACCCAGTCGGAATTCAACAAGAACGACGCGATCTTCATCCCCAAGGAGGAATACTACGTCTGGAACAAGGACGGAGTGGAGCACAAGATCATTTTGGTGACGGAAAGAGGATCGGAGAGCGTCATCCATGTTCTGGACGAGAACAACCAGATAGCGGCTGAGTATCCTGAATACATGAGCGTGCCGTCCTCCGAGATCGAGTTTGTCAAGAAGAAGCCCAGCATCCATCTGGACAATTATACCAGGGCCTTCAGGCAGGTTCCCTTTGCCACCTATTTTGCCAACACCATCTTCGTGTCGATCGTGACCCTGATAGGCGTCTTCCTCACCTCCATCCTCGCGGCCTACGCCTTTGCCAGAATGGAATTCAAGGGCAGCGACTTCATCTTTTACCTCTTCCTCAGCATGATGATCGTGCCTCAGCCGGTGTATCTGATCTCTTCCTACATGCTGCTGGACAAGTTCAATTGGCTGGACACCTATTATGCGCTGATCGTGCCCTGGTGCGTCAATATCTTCACCATATTTTTGTTCCGGCAGCATTTCAAATCCCTACCCCAGGAGTTGTTCGACGCCGCCTCCATCGACGGCTGCAGCACCTTCGGGATGCTCTGGCGGATCGTTCTTCCCCTTTCCAAACCCATCATCGCCACGGCTTCGATCTTTTCCCTGATCTCCAGTTGGAACAGCTTCATGTGGCCTCTGGTGATGGTGGACCGTCCTGAATTGCGGGTCTTGCAGGTGGGATTGAGCTATTTCAACCAGGAGGCCTCGACCCAGACCACCTTGTTGATGGCCGCTTCCACTTTCAGCATTTTGCCCATCCTCATCCTCTTTTTCATCGCCCAGAAACAGATCATAGCCAGCTATTCACGCTCAGGCCTGAAGGATTAATCTTTTGCGGAGAATCAAATGAGTAAAGCCAAACCAGACATCAAGCACATCAAGCGCCAGATCCAAAAAGCTGGGTCAGCGCCCAAAGGCAAGCCCGAATACAAGGTCCCCGAAAAGCCCGTGGCCGTCGACGAAAGCGAGTTCCGGCCCCAGCCGCTTGTCCCCAGAAGGATCAACACCATCGTCGCCTGGGCAGTTTTCGCCTTCGCACTCATCATCTACCTACTCACCCAGGCGCGCTCGCTGTCCTTTTGGGATTCCGGGGAATACGCCACCTGCATCAGCATCCTGGGCGTGCCCCATCCTCCGGGAAACCCGTTCTACATCATTTTCGGCCGCGCCTTGGTGGCCCTCTTTGGCGGAATCCTGCCCCATGCCTGGATCGCCGCCTTCATCTCCGTCCTCACCTCGGCCTTTGCCGTGATGTTCACCTATCTGATCACTGTGCAGCTCACCAGCATGTTCAAGATCAAATACTGGGAATCCATTTTCGCCGGAGTGATCGCCGCCCTGCTGACCGCCTTTTCCTTCACTTTCTGGATGAACGCGGTGGAAGCGGAGGTCTATTCCGGGCTGGTCTTCTTCGTGAACATCATCATCTGGCTCACTCTGCTGTGGGTGCAGAAATCGCGGGACTTCCACAAGCAGAACTACCTGCTGCTTATCCTCTATCTCTTCTTTTTGGGATTCTGCGTGCACCAAACAGCTTTGCAGATCGCCCCCGCCATCCTGTTCATCGTCGTCTATCCCCTGATGATCAGTGGCCTCAGGAAAGGCAACTTCTGGTACAAATTCGTCGGCTACGGCGCCGCTTTGATCATATCCTACCTGATCTTTGGCGCGATCGGCAGAAGCCTGAACATAGACGCCTTCGACCAGATGGGCTTCGCCCTCTGCGTCCTGGTGCTGATGTTCATCGAACTGCGCCATGTGTTCGACAAACGCCTCTGGTTCCTGGGCTTCGCGCTTGTCCTGATCGGTCTTTCCGCCCACGTCTATCTGCCCATCCGGGCTGCCGACCGGCCCTTCATTAACCTGGCCGATCCCAGCACCTCGCAAAGGTTCGATGACTATATCCAGCGCCGCCAATACAAAGCGGAGCAGGAAACCTCCATGTTCGTCCGCCGCGGCAATCTCATCACCCATCAGCTCGATTACCATTTCCTGCGCTATTTCGGCTGGCAGTGGTTCAAGGCCGACAGCGTGAACAGATGGGCGAAGATCCCCATAGGCATGGTCAAACTGCTGGGCGGATTGCTGGTCACCTTCCTGGGCCTCTTCGGCGCGGTGTTCCACGCCCGCAAGAACAAGCACAGCTTCCGCTATTTCCTGGCCATCTTCATCTGCACCTCCGTGTTGATGGTCTTCGTGATGAACCTTTCCTCCTCCGAAGTGCGCGACCGCGACTATTTCTACGTGGTCGCCTACAACATGTGGGCGATCTGGATGGGCATCGGCGCCTTGGGAGTGGTGCATCTGATCCAGAGCAAAGCTGCCAAATACGCCATGATCGCCATTTTGGGGCTGCTGCCCCTCTTCAACATGGGCGCGCAATATCTGGAGCACGACCGCTCGCGGGAATTCATCGCCCTGGATTACGGGGTCAATTTCCTCAATTCCCTGGAGGAGAACGCGATCATCTTCACCAACGGAGACAACGACACCTATCCGATCTGGTATGCCCAGGCGGTCGAAGATCCTTTCGTGACCGAACATATGCACCCATCCAGCGGCATCTACCCCACTCCCCAGTCCCAGGCCGCGATCGCCCAAGCCCTGGCCATCAAAAACGCCCAACTGAAAGGCATCCGCAAGGATGTGACGGTCGCCAATCTCTCGCTGCTCAACACTTCCTGGTACATCCGCCAATTGCGCGACCTCGAAGGAGTGCTGATCAACCTTTCCGAAGAGCACATCGACTCCCTGGACGACAGGCGCGGCCTGTTCCAGGACTATCTCTGGAAGGATACGGTCACTTTCAATGCCGGCGATCCGTCCGGAGAGAGGAATTTCACCATCAATTACCTCGAAAACTACCGCAAGCGCGAATCCGACGGCGGTTTCTACCCCCAGCGCGGATCTGACTTCGCCGTCATCCAGATCATCAGGGAAAACTTCGGCAAGCGCCCGATCTATTTTGCCGTCACCTGCGAAAGCAACGTTGGCTTCGACGATTACCTGCGCAACGAGGGCATGGTCAGCCGCCTCGTCCATTACAAGGATCCCGATGGCCAGCAGATCAACATCGAACGCCTGCTCGCCAATATCGACGAGGTCTACCAGTACCGCTCCATCTTTGACGACCGGGTTTTCAAGGACGACAACATGAGCCGCCTGATCATGAATTACGGCTCCGGCTACACCCGCGCCGCCATCCATTTCACCAAGCAGAAGGAATTCGACCTCGCCCAAGCCTACGCGGAAAAGGCCAGACAATACATCGACAACGAACTGAGGATGACGGAATATTACATCCGGCTCTACGCGGGAACCGGCCAATGGGACAAGGTGGACCAGTTCATCGAGGTCAACATCTTCCCCCATCCCGACGCTGTGAGGATCTACAACAGCTATGTCCTCAACATCTTTGTCCAGGACTACCCGCGCCAGTTCACCAATTACATGCAGAAATTCCTGCTCCGTTATCCCAACGAGATAGATTACGCCACCCTGGCTTTTTACTATGGCGAGCGTTACGACCTTAGGACCGAGGTGGAGGCCATGTTCGATTCCCTGCAGGGAAAACTCGGCTACACCTGGGACGACATCTACAGATACATGTACGGGGCGATGTCCGGCCAGTCTGGCACCGATCCGGGCCTCTTGGAATTCCAATAGGGCTTGGGCCTCTTTCCTATCGGGGGACATGCTTTTTAAGACCTTTGCACATAGACTCTCTGGAAAAGGTCTAAAACTAGGGGTAGAACTCCCCCGAAAAATAGTTTACGATATCTGCAAATAATTCTTGACAAATTAGATAGCTATACTTATTGTCACTCCATTACAACGATGGAGTTTACCATGAGAACAGACAAAATGACCATGACCGATTACGAAATCCAGAACACTTTGGCCAAACTGGACCACTTTCTCCTAAAGTTGGATGAGAACATCAATTGGCACAGAGTAAAAGAGAC
>JAHYIU010000033.1 GCA_019429425.1 Candidatus Syntrophosphaera sp. | reverse complement strand
ATCTATCTGTCCGAGCCCTTGGAAAAGATCAGGGAACTACAGAAAAGACCCATACCGGTCGAGTCGCCGCGCGACGGGCTGGAGCCCTGCTCCGTCGGCTACGCCTCCTCCGCAGGGCTCCAGCCCGCCGCAATAAGGTAGCTTTTGATGAAAAAGAACTTGACTTGGATTAACAAGATGAAAACAATGCAATTTGCCGCTTGGCCTTACATAGATTGTGAGTAACGAGGGATATCAGATGCCCTCAAACAACCTGAGAAACAACGAGTTGGAATTTACACCAACATTTGGGACTCAACATTGCTTTTTTATCATCATCGATTAATTTAGGAATAGTAGGTTCATGGCATAAGATGGCCATTGGATTGAAAATTATGATCATGAACATAGCGTGATGCGTGCCGATACGGGGTTTATCAATATTTAGTACAGATATTGCCCCAATAAGTTTACTGGACGCCAGAGTGTTTTTGTTGGTTAGAATAAGTAACTAACTCTTAGACTAAGAATCATTTCAGGAGGAATGTTGGTTTCGAGCAGATTTGCTTTATCTTTCTTTTTGATAATTATGCCCATCTATGTAATGCATGGTTTAAATGACATGCCTCTGCTGGCGCAACTGCAGGGTGAACATAATGCGTCTGCTTTTGGTTACAGCATAGTGAGTTTAGACTTTAACCATGATAACTACGATGACCTGATAGTGCTCTCAGCTGGTTATGGTTGGGTGTATCCCTACACGCCATCCCATGGGAAAGTCTATGTATATTATGGTGGGCTCGGTTTTAGCTCCGCATCAGAGCCAGCCATGACCTTGGAGGGAGATTATCCCCAAGGAATGCAGAGAATGATTGGCTCAATCATAAATCCCGGTGATATAAACGGGGATGGGTTTGACGATCTCATTATTGTAGACAGAAACCCAGACGTTACCGGAAGTGTAAGACTCATGTTTTACTTTGGTGGAACATGCGATTTAACAAGCCCTGATATGATTGAATATCCTCTGCCCGGTGAAAGCATTTACAATATGTACGAACTTGGAGATGTTGATGGAGACGGATTTGGTGATATTGGGATTTCCTATCAGATAAACTATTATACTTATTTCGATATTATGTGGGGAGGGACTTTTACCCGGCAAAACATACTTAGTTTAGACTTTGCAAGCGGAGCTCCTGACGGATCAGTTATTGGGATTGGAGACATCAATAACGATGGATGTCATGATTTTTCCATAGGATATCTTGGTGAGCAACAGGGAGATGAACAATATTCTACCGTCAGAGTGTACTATGGAAACAACAGTAGAGTTTTTTCTGATTATACACTTATGATTCACACGCCATATTCTATCACAAGGACTTGTAAGCCACTTGGAGATGTAAACAATGATGGATTCGACGATTTTCTGGGCTATATAGACAATTTTGGAATGAAGGTTTGGTTAGGGACAATCTCAAATCTTCCTATAAATCCAAACGTCACTTTAACCCCAGTTTTGTTTGGTAACACAAGGGTTGGTGGCGTAAAACATGGGGATTTTAATGGTGACGGCTTCGGTGATGTAGTCGGTGCAAGTTACCAAGCAAGGAGATTTGCTGTATGGCTCGGTAGTTCTATTATGAATGGACAATCTGATTGGCAAAAGCCCCATACTATAGAAAATTATGGATATGACGTTGCCGTTGGAGACTTTAATGGCGATGGATATGATGACATAGCTGTATCTGCACCATTTGAGGAGGGTATTTGGCCATATCATGATTTTCGCGGCTATGTATTTGTTTATGCAGGAAATCCTGGAATGGTCGCTAATGATGACCCAAGTGCGCCACAACTATCAGATCGATTACAAATGAGATTGAGTCCCAATCCCGTACTAACTAACGGTGAGATCACAATTTCAATATCGGGAGTGTATAAAAACAGAGAAACGCCCCTACAAGTTGAAATCTTTAACCTCAAGGGTCAAGTCATGCATCGAATAGAAGTCAACAACATGTTGTCTAATGAATTGGTCAGCACGGTTAATATCTCCAACTATTCTTCAGGTATGTATTTATGCCGAGCAAGAATTGGCGATCAATCGACCATCAAGAAATTTACCATCATTAAGTAAGGAGATCATCATGAAAAAGTACTGTGCCCTTTGTTTACTTCTTTTATTGGGTATAAGTGTGTGGGCAGTAGATGCCAATGAATTTCTGATAGGAGCTTATTCTCAGTATCAGATAAGATACGCTGGGAATAATTATGTTGCAAATTTCGATACACTTGGGGTGTATCTTAACAATGCTGGATTTAATGCTACTGTTTACAGCTTAACCTCAGACTACTCATATCGATTATCATCTATTCTTCAAAAACTTCATGAATTAGATATCAAGAGCTTTTCTCTTCCCCTCTTTTCACGCTGTCTATCATTTGATTATCCACTGTCTATCACTTGTCTATTATAGACAAGTGATAGGCAGTGGATAGACAAGTGATAAAGAGCCAGGCAGGAGGGAGGAAAGGGCTGATTGGGAAGTTTTTTCAGAAATGAAGAGGGCTCAGGGCCTCTGGGGGATGCCGGAAGACAGACCGGAAGACAGGCTGGGAGGTACTGTTATAAGCCGGAAAGCAGTCAGTAAGGGGCAAAAGACCCGGGGCAAGAAATTGCTTGACTGATATCGGCTATTCTTATTTTATGATATTTAGTGAAAAAAACTATAAGAAATGCCCAAACAGGATGCTAAGAATGAAGAAACTACTCGTAATGATAGGACTTTTGGCCCTTGGCGCGGCGGCTTTCGCGCTGAGCCTGGACCTGAGCATTGATGCCAACGGCTGGCAGGGCCAGTACCGCGGCTCGCAAACCGCGCCCCTGCTGGAACCTGGCGTTCCGGCCCTGAACTATTTGCCCGTCCGGGTGCTGATCCCCTTTGGCGAAAGGATCGAAAGCGTGGGCGTGATCCTCTCTGAGCCTCAATTGCAGAGGAACGGGGTCGCCCTGGATTACGTTCGCGCCCAGCAGCCGATCTCGCTGCCCGCGGCGGACACGACGGTCCCGGAACCCACTATCTGGAATGCGGATACGCTTTTCCCCGCCAAGGATTTTGACTATCTGGGCAGCCAGTTCATGCGCGGCCACCAGATCGCCGTGATCAACGTCTATCCTTGGAAATACAATCCCGTGCGGGGCGAGGTCTTTTCCGCCTCCAGCCTGCGGATCGAGGTTCAGACAGTCTGGGACGAAGACCTGGCCAGCAATTCTGCCAATTTCTTCACCCGCGCGCGGGACAACTCCGACATCCGTGATCTTGTCCTCAACCCGGACGCCCTTCATTCTTACGTTTCCGCTCCCGCCTACCGTTCGCATGCTCCCCAGAGCAGGCTGATCGACCTCAGCGTGCCCAAAAAGATGATCATCATCACGGACTCCGCCAGCGAACCGCTCTTTCAAAACTACATCCAATGGCGCGCCGCGCAGAACGTCAGCACCGCGCTGTACCTGGTTTCCGACATCTACGCCAGCTACACCGGGGCCGACAACGCCGAAAAGGTGCGCAATTTCATCAGCGATGCCTATCAGACCTGGGCCAGCAGCTCCGAACCTCTGGAATACGTGATCCTGGGCGGCGATGACGAGATCGTTCCGGAACGCGGCTGCCGCGGCCAGGTGGGCCAAACTCAGGACAACCGGATGCCCACGGACATCTATTTCAGCAACCTGGATGGAGACTGGAACGCCAACGGAAACGATATCTGGGGCGAGATCGCGGACCAGGTGGACATGCTGCCGGAGGTCCACATCGGCAGATTCCCCGCTGAGACGGCTGCAGAATTCAACAACATCCTGCGCAAGACCCAATACTACGTCAATTACAACACTTTCAGCAACAACATCTCGGTCATGTTCGGCGAAAACCTGAACTGGAATCCCGTCACCTGGGGCGGCGACTACAAGGACGACGTGGCCCAGCATATCCCGGAATCCTATTTCCTGCGGACCATGTACCAGCGCGACGGGACCTACAGCGAAACCGGGGTCTGGCACGCGATCAACGAAGGCGCGCACGTCATGAACCACATGGGCCACGCCAATGAGGTCTTTCTCCTGGGCCAGAGCAACGGCACGATCGAGCAGCTTCAGAACACGGAATACGGATTCTTGTACTCCCAGGGCTGCTATCCGGCCGCCTTTGACCAAAGGACCAGCGGAGACGGGGAATGCATCGGCGAACACCTTTCCACCACGAGCGGCGGTCTGTTCGCGTTCATCGGCAACACGCGCTACGGCTGGTACGCGCCGGGCAGCATCAACGGCGCCTCGCAATTCTATGACCGGGAGTATTTCATCGGCCTCTATGAAACCCTGAACACCAGGCTGGGCCAGGCTCTCACCTATTCCCGCCTGCAAAACCTCAATGCCGCCCTCAGCAGCGACGTCATGCGCTGGTGCTACTACGAGATGGTGCTCTTTGGCGATCCCTCCATCGAGGTGAAATATCCCGATCTTTCCCTGCCCTTGCTGAGTCTGGAGGATTACACGGTCTCGGATGTGGAGGGTGATAACGACGGCACGGTCAACCCCGGGGAGATCATCCGCCTCCATCCCGTGATCAGCAACCATCAGGATTGGGCGACGGCCTACAACGTTACTGCAGAACTGACCGGCCTTCCGGACGGAGTGGTGAACCTCGGCGGCGCCATCACGATTTCGCAGCTTCAGCCCGGCCAGACCAGCGATCCGGCGCTCCATTTCAGGCTGCAGCTCCCTCAGGACGTGACCTACGGCACTTTCACCGTCACCATGGAACTGGAATCCATCCATCCGACCACCCAGCTCAGCACCGGAAAACGCAACTATTCAATGACTTACGAGATCACTCTGATCGACGGCCGCTTCCCCTGGGATTGCCAGGTGGGCAGCAAATCCGCGCCCCTGGTCTATGACCTGGATAATGACGGCAGCCTGGACATCGTCTATCTGGACGTCTATGGCGAAGCTTATTACATAGACAACCAGGGCGAGGAATTCGGCGGATTCTACACTCCCCCGAACCAGGACATCATGCGCAGCCCAGCTTTGGGCGACATCACCGGCGACGGAGAGCCGGAGATCGTTTATGCCAGCCGCTTCGGAAGGGTCTATGCCGCGAGCCTTGACGGGACCGAGGTCTTTGACTACCAGGGCGGAAGCCCCTTCCTCTTCACACCCGTGATCGCCAAACTGGATAACTCCGGAACGGAGAAGGTTTTGGCCCATTCCTTGAACGGAAACCTGCATGCCATCAACCCCGACGGCACGGTTGTGAACGGATTCCCGGTCGATCTGGGTTGCCCCTTCAGTTCGGAACTCGCGGCCGCGGACCTGAACGGTGACGGTCTGCTGGAGATCATCGCGGGCTGCCAGAACGGCAACCTGCACGTGCTTTCGCCTTCCGGAACACCCTTGCCGGGCTTTCCGGTGCAGGTTGGCGGCGTCATAACCGGCTCGCCCACCGTCCTGAACAACGGTTCCATCGCCGTGGGCACAAATTCCAGCCTGGTGCTGGTTTCCTCCAGCGGAGAAATCCTCTTCAGCAAACCCATCCAGGCCTCCATGGCCTCCGGAGCCGTGCTGGGCGACCTCGATCTGGACGGCGAACTCGAGATCGTTTTCGTGACCCTGGGCGGCAGGCTCTACGCTGTTAACCAACAGGGCAGCGACTTGCCGGGATTTCCGCTCGAGGTTGGATCGATCTTCAATTCCCCGCCGTTGCTCGCCAATCTCGATGCCGACCCCAATCCGGAGATCCTGCTCTCCAGCTATGTCAATTCGGTTTTTGCCTATAAACACGACGGCTCACCCCTGGCGGGATTTCCTTTCGTCACTTCCTTCAATGGCAGCACTCCGGGCACGCTCTGCGATTTCGACGACGACGGCATGCTCAAGCTCATAAACGGCTATTCCACAGGCGTTTTGATGCTTAACCTGCGTCGCCCCGAAACCCCGGTCATGCCCTGGATCACCTATCGCGGCTCGCTCAAGCGCCATGGCAGTTTCGCTTCCACGGGATATCTATCCAACACCGATCCCGTCACTCCGGTCTTTGCGAACTCCCTTTCCCAGAACTATCCCAATCCCTTCAACCCCAGCACCACCATCTCCTTCCAGATCGCGGAAGACGGTGAAACCCGGCTGGCCGTATACAACCTGAAGGGCCAGTTGGTGCGCGTATTGAAGGACGAGTACAGCTCCCAAGGCAGGCACAGCGTGGTTTGGGACGGCAGGGACGAATCCGGCCATCCCGTGGCCAGCGGATTGTATCTGTACCGGCTGCAAACCCGGGATGCCAGCCTCACAAAGCGCATGCTGCTGGCCAAATGAGAAAGGTCTTGACAAGCAAACTGAGCTTTCAGAACATAGCAACATAAAAATATACCGATAAGGAGTACCCGATGCACAAAGTACTGATCGCCACGGAAAAAGCTTTTGCCGCGGAAGCGGTGCAAAAGATCAAGGCCGAACTTGACGCAGCCGGCTATCCCCACGCCTGGCTGGAAAACTACACCGATGTGAAGGATCTCCACGCCGCTGTGGCAGACGCGGAAGCCCTGATCATCCGCAGCGACAAAGCGGACGAGGCCGTCTTCGCGGCCGCGCCCCAGCTCAAGATAGTCGTGCGGGCCGGCGCCGGATACGACAACATCGATCTTGCCGCCGCCACAGCCCACAACATCGTTGCCATGAACACTCCCGGCCAGAATTCCAATGCCGTCGCCGAACTGGCACTCGCTTTGATGATCTATATGGCGCGCGGAAAGTTCAACGGCAAGAGCGGAACCGAACTGGCCGGCAAGAAACTGGTCCTCTACGGCTTTGGCTTCGTCGCCCGCTATCTGGCCAGAATGGCCAAGGGCGTCGGAATGGTCGTCTACGCCTACGATCCTTACCTCAGCAGAGAGATCATGACCAAGGAAGGCGTCATCACGCTGCACTCGGTCGAGGAGATCTTCAAGACCGGAGATTACATTTCCCTGCACATCCCCGCCACCGCCGAGACCAAGAAGTCCATCAACTGGGACCTGCTCAGCCTGGTCAAACCAAACTGCATTCTGGTCAATACCGCGCGCAAGGAGGTCATCGACGAGGACGCGCTGCTCAAAGCTTTGGAAGAAAAGAAGAAATTCCGCTATGTGAGCGACGTCGAACCTGACAACAGCCGACAACTGGCAGAAATCTTCGCCGACCGGGTCTACTGGACCCCCAAGAAAATGGGCGCCCAGACCGAGGAAGCCAACATCAACGCCGGCGTGGCAGCCGCGAAGCAGATCATCGCTTTCTTCGAAAAAGGCGACACCACCTTCAAGGTCAACTGAGCCAAGTTTACCCCACAGAAAAACCCCCGGCGATCACCGGGGGTTTGTTTTTGCTAAACTGGTTTTGCTTTATTCAGAGGTTTCGACCGGCTCCACGGACACATACTTGCGCCCGGTGCCCTTGGTCTCAAATTTCACATAGCCCTCGATCAGGCTGAACAAGGTGAAATCCCTGCCCATGCCGACGTTTTGGCCGGGGTGAAACTTGGTTCCCTTCTGGCGGACGATGATGTTGCCGGCCAACACGTGCTCGCTGCCGAACTTCTTCACGCCGCGGTATTTGGGATTGCTATTGCGGCCGTTGCGGCTGCTTCCAACACCTTTTTTATGTGCCATATCTCAACTCCTCAAACCCGGATCCCGGTAACTTTGATCTCGGTGTATTGCTCACGGTAACCTTTTTTCACCCGGTAACCTTTCCTTTTCTTGAAATGGTAGATCACCTTCTTCTTGCCTTTACCGTGGTCGATCACTTCGGCAAGGACTGCTGCGCCTTCTACTACGGGTTGGCCGACCGTGATCTCCTCATCATTGCGGATGAGGAGCACCCTGTCAAATTCCAGGGCCTGGCCAGGTTCCGCCGTATTCAGTAGGGGAACGCGCAGGATTGCGTTTTCTTCAGCCCTGAACTGAAATCCTTTGATATCAACGATGGCGTACATCTTGACTCCTTGTTTTCATATGAATTTACACAATTTTTGGAGGCTGGATATCCGTCAAGTAGAAATTTACGCTTCCCCAAACGGATGATTCTGGACGTTTGGAACAAAAAGTGCAAACATCTGCCAATATCCGCCGGACGTCAAATTCCGCACGCTTTAACAGATTTTACGGAAAATCGCTCCCCCGGTTCCAGCTGAGATCGTCTTATATAGATATATATGCAATGGCAAGAACTGCCTTGGGAGGTTTCATGCGTACCATAACCGCAATGTTGGCTATACTGCTTCTGGCCGGCCTGGCCGGAGCCCAAACTCTGCCCCTGACCGATCTGGGAACGGGACATTTCAGCGGCGGGATGGGAATTTACGCCTCGGGCGACACCCTCGCCCTGGTTTACAACAACAAGCCGGACAACGATCCCAGCACAACCGGCATGATAGTTTTCCGCAAAAGCACGGATGGCGGGGCTACCTGGAACTCGGTGAACGTCGCCCCCAGCCAGAATTGCCTCACCCAGCCGACCCTGCACTACTCCGCCAGCGAGATCATCATCACCTACGCCAGCGGTTTTGACCGGCTCATCGCCCGCTCCCTGGATGGCGGCGTGAACTGGCAAACCTGGCAGGATGACCCGGCATTGAACACGGGCCGGACCTTCGAGAACAGCCCTTTCACCGAGCGCCGCGACAGCCAGCTTAAAACGGCCGACCTGCTGCTGCCCTATCCTGAATACGCGCAGGCCGCTTACTGCCAGCCCGATGACCCGGAGGAACTGCAAGTCCCGCAGATATTTACGGACAACGACAGATCTGTAAACGACACCCAGCTCTACTATCAGGGAACCGATGAGATCAGCGGTGTGGTACGCGCCAATTCCGATATTTGGATCAGACAGGCCGGAGGCGGCATCAACAACGGCTGGCCCACCTTCCACGCTCCTGTGATCATTTTCGGAGAGGTCCACTCCGCCAGTGGAGCCTATCCTGAGGACCAGATCTTTTTGGGTGGCCTGATCGAGAACGCGCCTGATCTGGAAATATTCGGTTCACCCAGGCACACAGCCCAAACTGTGGGTCCGGCATACTACGATCCCGACAGGATCATGTTGGTGGACGTTAATGGCACGGGTTATACCGCGTATATGGGAATGCTGACGGAGCCGGAGACGGTGCAAATTCCGGTCTATGCCAGCTATCCCCCCGCGGGAACCGCCGATCCGCTCTATTACAACAGCTTCACGGTGCGGGACACGGTCTGGTCCTTTTACTCCATGGGTTCCTGCGCCAACTCGACGAATTTCGTCCACTCCAAACTCTGGATCAAGGGCAATTTCTATTCTCGCCAAACCTGGGCTGCGGCGGATACGATATATCTGGTGGGGTCTATCACTCTGGCAAACACTCCGGTCGGCCAGGCCCCAACCGATAATCAGACCGATTTTGTCAACCTGATCTCGGAAAAGAGCATCCTGCTCAAATACGGCTACTGCAATCCGGTGGATTCACTCCGCCGCCATCCTTTCTGCGGTTCAGACCCGGGAGTACTGCCCATCTACGCCAATCTTTTCGCGCTGGGCAAAAGCCCGAACAACGATCCGCGCAAGGACGGGGTTTTCACCTTTGAATACCAGCACCCGCATCCCTCCGTTCCCGCATACAACTACAACGGGACCCTCTACGACAATATCGACCTGCACCGCTACCGCTATCCGCAGGAACCAGGATTCCCCTGGGCCACAACCTCTCCAGGCAATCCGCAGAATCTGAAGATCGACCTGCCCTGGTACAATCCCCTCTGGCCGGAACGAACGCCCTATCTGGAACGCGGCACCATCAAGGTTTGGGGCAGCATCTTCCAGAATCGCCGCGGCTTCCTGCACCGCCCCTATTATGACGTCGAATGGCCCAGCAATGGGGTTTGGGACCCTCCCCAGGATCTTTGCGGTGGTTCCAGTTCCCCAGCCCAGGTTCAACATGTCGACCCGGTTTTGGGTATTGAACTCATCAACGTCAATTATCCCGGTGCCACAGGTTCCGGAGTGGGCTATAAAAAGCAGCACGCGCACGATCCACGCCACAATCTGAGCGATCTGCAGATGGAAGCGGATATCGACGTGCAAAGCATGTTGAAACTGGGCCTGGCCCTGTGCCGCCAAACCGCGACAGGCAGCGAACGCTACCATCTGAGACCCCAGTTGCGCCGCACCCGCTCTAAAGATCTCACCCGGCTGGGCGATCATGCCCTTTACAGCGTGAATGACCTGCTGCTCTTTGCTGCTGGGGACGAAGTTTCCGACTGGTCCGCCTCCACAGAAAGCGAAGGCCTGATCCGCGGCATGGAACTGGCCCCGGACGGCTCGGCCCTGATCTGCCAATATCGCTACGAGGACCAGCAGCTGAGGCTGAAAGTGAGCAAACTGGCCGCCACCACGGGATCTTTGGTCTGGGAACGCGACTATCAGGCCTGCAGCCAGCTCAACGACATCGCCATCCTGCCCAACGGCCAGCAACTGCTTGCCAAATATGAGGATAACGGCTATCTCTGGCTCTGGCTGCTGACCGACGCTCCCGGCGAGCAGCTTGTCCGGGTATGGGAAACGGATCCTTATACTCCGGACCAGATCGACCTTGCAGGCTCCAGGCTTGTTCTGAAGGCGATCAATGACGAAACAGCCGATATTTTCCTCTGGCTGAGGGTTCACGGCAACGGCGAAAACCAGCCGGGGACAGTGTTTCACGCCCGGTCTACCATCACGGTGCCAGTCAGCGATCCCGTCGTACCCCCGGTTCCTGAAGCGCGCCTCAGCGCCTGGCCCAATCCCGCTTCCGGGCAGATGAACATCAAGCTCGAGCTTTCCTCGCCCATGCCGCATCAAGTGGAGATCTACAACCTGCGCGGACAGCGGATCAGGACCCTGTCAAGCGCGGTTTCTAATGCCAGCGGGGAATACGAATATCTCTGGAACGGCCTGGACCAGAGCGGCAAGTCCGTGGGCGCCGGAGTGTTTTTCCTGCGCGCCTCCGCGGATGGAGTAACTTTAAGCACCAAAAGGATTTGCCGGGTCCGCTAAGCCGCTTATATTATCTCGCAAGGAGAAGCAATGAAAAGATTTTTGCTCCTGATCGTACTGGCCGCGCTGATGGCTAGCTTGAGCGCGAATGTTCTCATACCCAGATACATCGCGCGGGTCTGGTTCGACGACACAGACGACTTCCACGTGATGTTCGGAGACGAAGCCTTTTGGGAAGACTTCGACGTCACCGACCTGAGCTTCACCACTTCCGCCGGCACCTACTATCTGCCCGCAACATACGTCCAGCCGGGCGAACCGACTTTTATCATCAACCTGAGCCAGGAGATCCCCGGTTTCACGATCCAGCGGAACGAAGATTTCCTCAGCATGGCCATACCCTATCAATATTTTCCGGAAGAACTGCGCTGGGGGCCCCAGAACGACCTCAGCGTCCACATTCGCCCGCTCGGCCAGGGCCAGGCCGCGGTGCAGGTCCGGATCGACGTTTACACCGGCTATGGTGAATACGACAGCGCGCTTACCTGGGCCAAGGACAGCCAGACCCTATGCCCCAACTCCTATGAAGTTTTCTCCAACTCTACTTTGGGCATTCATCTGGAGGACGCAAACGGCGCTCCAGCAGCCGGCATCCCCATCTACAGCAGCCATTTGAACTACGCCGCGGCCTCTGATCTGTACTACTGGGGCTCGACCAATACTTACGGCAACTGGGAAAGGACCGGAGACGCGATTCGCCGGAGCATCCTGGTCATCGACCCGCAAACCGCTGATCCCGTGATCCAGGAACTGATCTTTCCCGAACCCGGCGAAACGATCCAACTGAGCGGGGTGCTGAGTTCCTCCGCCGGGAACGATCCGCACCTGATCCCCTCCGCGGGTGTTCTGAGCCTGCATCCTTCGCTGCTCAATCGTTCTTCCGGCAGCGCGGTCAATCTGAAGTATGAATCTCCCGAAAGCCTGGACCCGACAGCGGAATTGCGCCTCTATGACTTGCGCGGCAGGTTTCTGGCCGGCAAGGCGATGCCCGCCTCGGGAATAGCGGTTTGGGATCTGCCTTTCCTCGGCAGCGGGATCTATTACATCGCGCTGAGCGAGGGGGACAGGATCCTGGGCAGGGCCAGGATCACCGTCATCAAATGACGCTTCGCGCCTTTCTCTGTCTTTTGGCCCTACTGCCGGTTTTGCTGGCTGCACAGCCGCAGTTCAGTTTCGAGGGCGAAAGGCTGGAATTTACGCTGGTTCGGGGCGCGGGTCCCGACTCGCTGGTCTGGACCGTGAGCGGGTATTTTTACCTCAGCAATCTGCACCACGAGGCCCTCAGCCGGGTGATCGCGTTTCCGGTCCCTTCCAACGCGGAGATCGGCAGCGCCGAGAACCTGGAACTCGCTCTGGTCGAGCCCGCGGACAGCATGGCGGTTGAACTGCTCGCGCAGGGCGCCAGTGGCTTCAGTTTCAGCCTGGACCTGCCTCCGCGCAGTTTCGCCAAGTTGCGCATACGCTACAGCCAGAGGATCAGCGGAAAAACCGCCCACTACGTGCTTTTGACCGCCAATTCCTGGGGCCGGCCACTGCCCTTCTGCGAAATGACCCTGCTCCTGGAACCGGGCCTCGAACTGGAGGAATTGCCTTTCCCCGGGCCTGATTTGAGTTCCGGGGAGGCGGGAACGCTGTATCACTGGCAGTTTCTGGATTTTAGCCCGGAACGGGACTTCAGCGTCAGGCTCAAATAATCCGGGCAAAATCTCATTTTTGCTATCGCCATATTTAACAGTAAGTTAACTTCTCCACCCCCACCCCGCCCCCCTTATCATTACGGTGTCATTACGGACTCACTACGGACAAAGTCCGTAATGAGTCCGTATTGATAGCGTATTGACAATGGGGGCAAACGGATTAATATATCCATAGGATGCCTTCTCAATTAGCAATTGGCCGGCATTCAAAGCAAGAAACAAGGAAGGACAAGCATGAGAACCACCAGAGCAAAACTGTTGGGTGAATTCACGGGGAAGCTGGACGGCCTCATCTACTACCGCCGCAGGCCCGGAGGCAAGATCTACGCTCGCAAGCAGTTCACCTTCAAAAAACACCCCGGCCAGCCCGCCTTTGCCGGCGCGCAGAAAGCGATCTACGCCCTCAAGCCCTCGGCCGGCTATAAGCGCGACCTGAAGGACTATTTGCTGCTGTACAACCAGCTTGCGGAAAACGCGGAAAAGCCTGCCGAGACCTGGACAAACCTGTACAACAAGCTGATGTTCGCGATGCAGAAAGCGCTGCCCGGCCAGGTCGTCCTGAAGAATATCACCCGCGCCCAGATAACTGAGCAAAACCTGCCCTGCGCCACGGTCAAAGACGCGGTGGAAGCCGGTTTGCTGCCCGCCGTGAAGGATTACGAGAGGCTCAACAAACCCATCTGACCGGCAAACTTTTAGAGGCGGGGCCAGTCTGGATCAGTATTTGAGGTCAAAGGCGTAGCGATAGCCCAGGGAAAATCCGAACCTTTGAATTTCGGGAATCTTGTTCACAAGTTGCGGGTTCCAGTAATCTCGCCGGTCGAAAGCTTCAGATGATATCACATAGAGGATGTCGAAATCGAACCCGTGCCGCTTCTTTTTGCCGAACATGAATTGCGAGCCCAGTCCGGCAGTGAAGCCTGAGCAGGATTCGCGAATGTTTGGTTCCTCTGGTTCACGATCTACATATATGGCCCTGTTCGTCCCGTAGAGGAGAACAGCTTGGGGACGCCAGGTTTTGGTTGAAGGTCCGTAGAAACCTTTCACGCCAAGTACTACACCCGCGGTATAACCATAAGAGCCAACCCCAATTGTGACTGCGGCGGTATCGAAGAAATAGACGTCGGCATTGAGCCCCAAACCACCGTAGGGAGTGCCATATCCCAGGCCCAGACTGCCTTTATTGTCCGGGATCGGGGAAATCTCCGCTTCCTGGGCGAAGCAAAGCGCGCCCATAAATATCGCGAGGGCAAGCGACAACACAGTTCTTTTCGACATTGTAAAAGCATCTCCCGCATCGTTCTGTTTCTGGAAAACACTTTCGGGCAATGCGGCCCCGCCTGTCAAGAGTTTTCGCCGGCTGAGTAAAAAAATCAACAGCAATGGTGAAAAAGGCCGGTTTGAGCGCGGCTTTTCGCTTGACACAAAGCTGGCGCAAGATAAGTTGCGCGAATTGAAAATATTTCAAGGAGTTGATCATGAGAAAGACAGTTTTAATACTGACAGTTATTTTGAGCCTGGCCCTGGTGCTGATGTCCTGCGGCAAGAAAACGACCAAACCGGAAGACACCCCCAATGTATTGGACAGCAATACCATAGTGCTTTCCGGCACGGTGCTGGAAGCTGTGCAATCCTGGGGTGAGAACGATGAGTATCTGAGCATTCCCGCGGGCGCTGAAACGCAGGGGCTCGCGGTGGGCAAGATCATTGTGGGCGGGCCGTCCGCAAACTTTCCCGACGGCTTTCTGCGCAAAATCACCGCCATGGACGTGACTGAAGATTCCTATACCGCGGTAACCGAACCCGCGAGCATAGCGGAAGCGCTGGAATCGGGATACCTGGCTTTCAGCCACACCCTGAGTCCGGACAGGCTCGTATCCACCCAAGCCGCCCTGCCGGGGGTCAAACTGGTTCCCAATTCCAAGGGCACTTTCGGTTTTCAAATCAACACCGTGCTCTACGATGAGGATAACAACCCCAATACGACAAACGATCAGGTCGTCTTCAACGGAACTGTGGATCTCGACTTGGGCTTCGCCGGACACATCCATGTTCAGGGCAACCGTCTGAAAGGCATGAGAATCGTAGCCAACGAAGAGCTCGACGTCAACGCGGATGTTTCCAGCAGTGTCAGCTTCTTCGGGATCGACCACCAGGTGCAGATCTTTTCCCAGGCCTTCCAGCCGATCGTTTTTTTCATGGGCCCCTTCCCCGTGGTCATGACCCCTGTTCTGGACATGAATCTGAACCTAAACGGAAACGCCACTGCCACCATCACTCTGGGCTATAACTACACCAATACCGTCTCCGCCGGGATCAAATATGAGAACAACTCCTGGACCCCCATCCACACCATAGACGAAGATGGAAATTCGGACATGGAAGATCCCCTTGCTTTCAACATCAGCTATAGAACCTCACTGCAACCCCAACTGAGCGTTCTGCTTTACGGGCTGGCCGGACCATACGTGGCCCTCGGTGCCTATGGCGAAATTGTGGTGGATCCCCTGCAAAGCGTTTGGTGGAAGCTTCTGGGCGGTTTCTATGGTGAGGCGGGATTGAACACAACAGTCCTCGATGACGTTCTGCCCCAGGCCGGACCTTGGGAACTCTTTGACACCAGCTTCATCATCCGCCAGGCCGCCAATCCCATCCAGGGAACTCTGCTCGGGCAGGTGAAGGACGCCGTAACCTTGCAGGGAATTCCCGGTGTCAATGTTGGCGCTTTTGTGGGAAATGAACTCATCAGCTCTGGGAGCACCGATGCGAACGGACAATTCCAATTCGACATGGAAACCGGAACGGGATATCGCATCCTCTTCACCAAGGATGGCTATCACGACGTAACCTACAACAACGTGGCAGTTTACGGAAACCAGGAGACCACTTTGGAAACCGTGATGCAGATAGATGAAAGCTACGCTGGAGTGGGAACCATCAACGGTCATATTTACAACGCCCTGAACGGACAGCCCGTGTCTGACGTTAACCTGGTCTTCCGGACTGGCCTGAACACCAGCGCCGGAAACACGGTGGGAAGCGTCAGCACCGATTCCTACGGTTATTACAGCATCGCCACCCTCAGCACTGGAAACTACACTGCGGAAGCCTCCCGAGACGATTTTGTGACCACCTATTTCAATGTGGTGGTGGTTGGCGGAGAGACGATGTCTGGCCAGGACGGCGTTATCACACCCATTATGGACGCCACGGAGATCCGCGTTGTCCTCACCTGGGGCGCCACACCTTCCGACCTGGATTCCCACATCACCGGCCCCAATCCCGCGGGCGGGAGATTCCATGTCTATTATGCCAACAGCGACTTCTATTACAACGATGTGCAGTATTGCGCTCTGGATTACGATGACGTGACCTCCTACGGCCCGGAAACCATCACCATCTACACCCAGAACGATGGACTCTACCGCTATAGCGTGCACGATTATACAAACCGCTACAGCACAACCAGTTATGCCCTCAGCAACAGCGGGGCGACCGTGCGCGTCTATTTTGGCAGCAATCTGGTGCAGACCTTCTTCGTGCCGTCCAATCAGATCGGGACTTTGTGGACCGTTTTTGAGCTCTACGGCACGCAGATCGTGCCCAAAAACATCATGTCCAATGAAAGCGACCCCTACTCAATTACCAAAGATGATCAGACCGACGGGGCCCTGCTGCAGGACCTGCCTAAAAAGTAATCCAAGCTTCAAAAACTCTGGAAAACTCCCGGGCCACGAGGTCCGGGAGTTTTTTACCAATACAAGCCCGGAGCGCTGATTTTCCCTCGGCCAGGGAAAAAATGCCACCCTTAAAACATGGCCTGATACGGGAAAAACTTTTCCTTGACAAGCGCCTGCCCGCAGAATATCTTGCCGGCATAATTATAGCAGAGGTGTGCAGCATGGAACTCAGGCTTGAGCAGCTTAAATTCCCCTCCGACGCCAATATCATACTGGGCCAGACCCACTTCATCAAGAGTGTGGAGGACCTGTTCGAGGCAATGGTCAACAGTGTTCCCGGGATAAAGTTCGGGCTGGCATTTTGTGAGGCCTCGGGACCCTGCCTGATCCGCAAGGAAGGCACGGATAGCGAGTTGATCGAATGCGCTGTGGAAAACATGTATCGCCTCGCGTCCGGGCACAGCTTCCTGATCGTGATGCGGGAAGCCTTTCCCATCAACGTTTTGCCGGCTGTCAAAGACTGCCGCGAGGTGGTCAGTGTCTTCTGCGCCACCGCCAATCCGGTCCAGGTGGTGATCGCCAAAACAGACCAGGGCAACGGCATCCTGGGCGTGATCGACGGTTCGGCGCCGAAAGGGATTGAACTGGACACCGATGTGACCCATCGCAAGAAATTCCTGCGGGATATCGGATACAAGCGCTGAATGAAATACCGCAGTTTCATAGCGCTGGAGGCTCCCGCTCAGGTCCATGCCTGCCTGGCGGATAGGCTGGCGGCGCTGAGAACGGTCCGGGGCGTGAACTGGGTCAAGGAGCAAAACCTGCATCTGACCCTGCTCTTTCTGGGTGATGTGGAAAGCGTCCTGATCCCTGAACTGGAAAAGGTCCTGGACGCCCACACGGCCCGCCGGAATGCCTTTTCCCTGGCCCTCAAAGGCTTGCAACTCTTTCCAGCCAAGGCTCCGCGCCTGGTTTGGGCCAGCCTCGCCAGCCAGGACGACGCGCTTTCCCTTTGGCACAAGGAATTGCTCAAAACATTGCGGGCAGAGGGTTTCGAGCCAGACGCCAAGCCCCTGCGGCTGCATATCACCTTGGGCCGGATCAAATCCGCCCTGCCGGCGGATTTAGAGCGCGAGATCATGCAAAGCGCCGTGGAACAAGGCTTTTTCGCGTATGATACGCTTACCCTCTACCGTAGCGTGCTCAAGCCGGAGGGACCGACCTATCACGTTTTGAATCAATACAAACTACCATAAAAGGAAGTAAAAATGCAGGACAAAAACAAAGAAACCGCATTGAAGACCGCAATTTCTCAACTGGAGAAAAAATACGGCACCGGTACGCTGATGCGCTTGGGCGACAAGCCGTTGCAAAACGTGGACGTGATCCCCACCGGGGCTTTCAACCTCGATCTGGCCCTGGGCATCGGCGGAATCCCGCGTGGCCGGGTAACCGAGATCTACGGCGCCGAAGCCAGCGGCAAGACGACCCTGGCGCTGCACATCGCGGCTGAAGCACAGAAACTTGGGGGCATCGTGGCTTTCATCGATGCCGAACACGCTCTGGACACGGCCTACGCCAAACGCCTCGGCGTGCAGATCGAAGAGATGCTGCTTTCCCAGCCCGATGGCGGCGAACAGGCCCTCGAGGTCTGCGAAACCCTGGTCCGCAGCTCCGCGGTCGATCTGGTGATCGTGGATTCCGTTGCGGCCCTGGTTCCCAAGGCTGAGATCGAAGGAGACATGGGAGACAGCCACGTGGGGCTGCAGGCCCGTCTGATGAGCCAGGCCCTGCGCAAGCTGACCGCCATCGTCTCAAAATCCAACACCGCGGTGCTCTTCATCAACCAGACCCGCATGAAGATCGGCGCCACGGCCTACATGAATCCGGAAACTACCTCTGGCGGGGTGGCTCTCAAATTCTACGCCTCCCTGCGCATGGAAGTCCGCTTTGCAGGCGGGATCAGGCTCGGCGGCACGGATACCGACGTCATTGGGGCCAAGACCAGGGTCAAGATCGTCAAAAACAAGCTCGCTCCGCCCTTCAAGACTGTGGTTTTTCCCATCATCTTCGGAGAAGGGATCTCGCATCTGGACATCATTCTGGATATGGCCATCGACATGGGCATCGTTAAAAAGAGCGGGTCCTGGTTCTCCTACGAGGACACCAAACTGGGCCAGGGGGCCGAGAAAACCAAGCAGTACCTGAAAGAAAATCCATCTCTGCTGCAGGAAGTCGAGACCAAGGTCAAAGATAAGGCCAATCCTGAAGTCCTCTTTGATTCCGAACGAGTCGATGACGCTGAGGATAATACCAAGGAATAGATATTCCGCGAGCGTCGAATTGGATGAAACTTGTAGGGGCATCCTGCCTTTGAGGGTGCTCCTGCCCCTTTATCCGGCTGAGTTTTGCGGAGATATCTCTGACGCTGAGGCCAAAGAACTTCTGGACCTGCTCAAAAAGCAGGCCCTGTACCTGCTGATGGACTATCTGGCCAAGGCTGAGCACAGCGAGTTCCAGTGCCGCAACCTGCTGAAAAGGAAGCAGTTCGAAGCTTCCATCAGAGAGGAAACCATCGCCCGATGCAGGGAGCTGGGCTATCTGGACAACGCCCGCTTTGCCGAGGTCCTGATCAACTCCCATATTGCCCGCCGGGCCAGCAAACGCGCCATCAGCGCCAAACTGCGGGAGCAGCGCATTGCTCCTCTGATCTGGGAACCGCTGTTGGAGGAGCTTTACGACAAAGAGGAAGCCGCGGATAATCTTTCCTTGCTGCTGAAGAAATATTGCGCCACGCATCGCGGGCTGGAGCCGCAAAAGCTGAAGGAGAAAGCGTTTACCTATCTTTTCCGAAAGGGGTTTGACCTCGGGGATATCCAGGCGGCTTGGGAAGATCTGGGTAAATAAAAGGGGCTCACTTTCAAACTGAGTGGGTCGCTTTCATGCCCAGACATCATGCCCAGTATAAACTGACACCCAAAGCTGCAAGTTGTGACACAAGGGGAAAGTGGGGATAAGGCTTTGATTGATGGCGAGATACGATGGACTGGTTATGGAAATGTCCAAGCGCCTATTTGGACGTTTTTGGACTGTTTGCTGACACTATTACTGCAAATTAGCGAGGCGTTTGGACAGGCTTTGGAAAGAGCAGTTGGAAAAACGGAACTTTGAAATTAGAAAAAGCGCAATTGGAGTGCGATTGTGCCGATCAGGAAAGCTCCGTAATTCCAATCTGAGTCTAAAACAAGAACCGGATAGTCTATATTAAATGGTTGGAGGATAATCTGTTGCCTGTGGTGGTCGATCTGCACCTTCTTGATGGTGAGACCATCCTCAGTTCTTACAACTGCAATTTTACCATCGGCATTTTCCCAGCTTAGGTCGCTCTTGATGACCACAATGTCCTGATGCTGGATCACAGGCTCCATACTCTGTCCATTTACTTGAAAGACAGTATATTGCTTGGGGTTGCCGGGCAGGAATGAGACCGGCAACTGAATCTGACCCACCTGACTCCACTCGTCCCTGATCTCAATCGGAGGTCCAGCAGCAATCTCTCCCACGATTGGAAAGGTGATAGATCTAGTGGGATCGAAGTCCTGATTGGTGATGGGATGCAGGATTGGAGAGATGACGGCTGGGGTTGATGTGTCTTGATAGTTTTGGTTTGTAGGTACCTGATTGGATTGGATGAGCTCCTGGAACTCATCTTTAGCATACATAGAGCCATTTCCGGTAAAGAGCCAGTGGAGGTTGATCTGATCTTTAGAAAGGGCTTCCAGGAACTCAGGATCG
Source organism: Candidatus Syntrophosphaera sp. (assembly GCA_019429425.1). Taxonomy (NCBI): domain Bacteria; kingdom Pseudomonadati; phylum Candidatus Cloacimonadota; class Cloacimonadia (SeqCode); order Cloacimonadales (SeqCode); family Cloacimonadaceae (SeqCode); genus Candidatus Syntrophosphaera; species Candidatus Syntrophosphaera sp. The sequence goes on along the minus strand of JAHYIU010000033.1, from coordinate 2,513 downwards.
GGATAGCGTTCGTTCAGTTTGTATCTTGATAGGGAGGCACGGGAGATGCCGTATTTATTGGCAAACTGGTAATCCTTGAGCCGCATGGCCTTAATCACCAAGCTAAGGCGCTGTCCGATAGTCGGTTTATTCATTGTGGTCTCCATACAGTAACTTTGCTATTGACTATATCCGCATGGCTGCAAGATTAGTTCCAGATGCCATTCTGCTGCAAGGCGGTTTGGAGTCAATACTAAAGATTATAGTGTGACCCAGGTGGATTATAAAGTATTGCCGGAGAATGCGTAAGAAAGCTGGCAAACTCGCAGAAAGGACTTCCCAAGGTTCTGCGCTTGTGGTTGTTAGCACCCTACTAATACATAAGAGAGGTGTAGAATGACTACCAAGAAACGCTGCCAATCGGAAGTGCAGAATCGGACGAATCAAGGCAATGTCCAAGCGGGTACCCCTGTCCAAGCGGGGGTGGGAATGAGGCTTAACTCATTGATAACTATGATGAGAGGCCAAAATGTCCAAGCGCTTGACCGCATTTTTCAAGATTCCAAACTGAAATGTCCAAGTGGGTCGCAGTTTTTGAAGGACTTGGACATGGACATGAAAGTCGATTTTATCTGGCTACCCATCGATAGGGTTGCCTTACTGATGAACAAGAATCTGAAGACGATCAGAAGAATGGTGGATGCGGGGAAGCTGACCGCAATTAAGCATCAGATACCTACTAAGAACGGAGCCACGATCAAGACCTTTGTGCTGGCCACCGAGGAGATCATTCAGGCTGAGTATGACAGGTTCAGAGATAGCCTGCGCAAACCGGAGTTGTACTTTGAGGAAGAGATCGAACTGGGAGTACACGTCTATCCCAGTGTGTTCCTGGTCTACTATGATAATGGTAAAGATCTAGTTGAGAAGATCAGCGAGACAGCGGGAGGTTCAGATGTTTCCCTATAATGGAAGACCGACTGAGGAGTTCCTGAGAGAATACCGCAATAAGCTGAATGAACTGCAAGAACTGATGGAGAGCCAGGGTTTGAAATTGCAAATCAAGAGTGGCGGTAGATGCATTGTTATGCCCGAGATAAAAGCCGGGTTGGGCAAGGTGAGTAAGAATACTGATGTTGATGGCAATAACATCAGTAGTGATACTACCGATACCGATAACAGCTTCATGCTTGCCTACAGCCAGCAGTACAATGCCAAGGCCGTCAGTTCAGAAGACAACCTGGAGTCCGAGACAGTCTATGAGACCTACGATGACTATCTGGAGTTCGAACGCAAGCTCACTCTGATCCACGAAGCCAAGGAAAATGGTGTAGTGATCGACTTCTCCAGTGACTTTCTCGATCTGGCTCCGATAGAAGAGGAAAGGCTGCTATACAAGGAAGAGGCTCAGCACTATGGCAGGTTCTGCCAGGAAGTGATTCGCAGGATATATGGAGCGGAGTCCAAGATTCTGGCCTGGAAACGGATCACCAGTGACTATAACGGCAAGAGACTGGTTCCGGAGTTGTATAACCTCAAAGGACCCAGGAAAGAGAGATCGCTTAGAGAATGGCTGCGCATCTACCATGAGACCAATCTCGATATGTATGCTTTGATCCACAAAAGTAAGGGTAAGTACAAAGAGCGTAAGATCAGCTATCAGGAACAACAATACCTGTTGCACCTGCTGCTCAATCCCAATCGCATCAAGATCGGTTCTGCCATCACCAACCTCAAACAGATGGCCAGAAACGGGATCATTGAATCCCAGGCTAGTGAACGGACCCTCAGACGCTGGTGCGAGGAATGGGCTGCCAGGCATCCCGCAGAATGGCATCAAGCCAGAGATGGCAGCAAGTTTGTCTCTGAGAATGTCATCAAGAGCATCATGAGAGATGATAGCAGCTTATCAGTGGGACAGGTATGGGTAGCGGATGGACATACCCTCTCCTTCGATATCCTCAATCCCCAGACCGGCAGAGCCCAACGCATGACGATGATCATGGTGATGGACTGGGCATCAAGATACCCGGTGGGAGCTTCACTTGCCTTTACCGAAGATAGCCAGCATATCCTAACTGCCTTCCGCAATGGCTTCATCAACTGCGCTCAGATTGCGGATAACAATAGCGGTTCCATGGCAGTGCTACCCAAGTATGTCTATCTGGATAACGGCAAAGCCTTCCGAGCCAAGCTCTTTCATGAGAGATGGGAAGAGCATGACCTGAACAAGGAGCTGGGAGGTATCTTCCCCCGGCTCAATATCGGAGTGAGGTTCGCCGAGAGTTACAATGCCAAAGCTAATACAAATTCCATGTTGACAAATCATATATAGTGATTATCTTGTCTCCAAAATCTAAATACTGGAGGCGAGATGCCACGACCAAAAGACCAATCGTTGCAGGAAGTATTCCTGAAAGCGGAGCAGGCTTTATCTGAGATCAAAGATGGACGCCTGGTGATGAAGTTGTTAGCAATCAGAGGGTACAGCAATCAACAGGCAAAGGACATCGCTGCATTGTTCAATACTCAGA
>JAHYIU010000032.1 GCA_019429425.1 Candidatus Syntrophosphaera sp. | reverse complement strand
CCTGCTGTTCAGAGTGATCTGTCCGCTTTGGAGCCGAAACAGGTAGATGCCCGGCGAGACTTTCCTGCCCCTGGAGTCCATGCCAGTCCAGATCAGAGTGGAGGTGCCGGCTGGAAGCAGACCGTTCACGAGCTGGCTGACCAATTGCCCGCGGACGTTGTAAACTGACAGCTGGCAGTGGGCTGACCGGGAGAGCCGGAAACTGATGCGAGCCTCATCCCTGAAGGGATTTGGCGTGGTTTCCAAAGCGCTGATCGCTGGAGTAAGGACGGGATCGGCAGCTGCGTCGGAGGCGGTGACGCTGATATCGTCCAGGCAGAACATCCGGTTGCGGTAGGACACGCAGTTGATGCCGATCCGGATATCCTGGTCCTGCCAGTCGGCGAGGGAATAGGAAAACTCGGTCCACTGCTGAGGCGCCTGAATCACCTGCGCTCCACTGATGAAGGTGAAATCGCCCGGCTCCGTTCCGCCCGCGGAAACTCCCACCCGGAACATTTCCAAGCCGCCCGCCGCGGAAAACGATCTGGCCCAAAAGCTGAGGGTTCCGCCACCGCTTTTTAGTGGAGAGATCAACCAGTCGTTGTTGCCCAGCATTTGCCCCGCCAGGGAGGCCGCGAACTTTGTGCCGCTGTGGGCTTCGAAGGTTGTGAGAGGAGGTATTGTGCCTGCCGGAGCGAAGATCATGAAAGCGGAGGGCAGGGTACCATTGGGATAATCATATCCGGGCAGCAACTGGCTGGGGTCTTGATCAACATCATTCAGGATCCAGGGCAGGCAGGAGAGCGAAAACTCGGGATAGGCCTCGAAATCCTCGCTCAGCAGCAGGTTTGAGGCGGATAACTGCAAATCAGTGACGGTGGTTTGCGCGGTGGTTATTTGGACTTCCATGGTTTGCGCCGCGAAGCAGGGATGGGAAAAGCGAAGCAGATGAGCACCCTCCGGCAGCATCAGGCTGAAAGAGCCGTCAAGACCGCTCTGGGAGAAGAACTCGCCGCTACGCAGGCTGACCTGGGGGATCGCTTCATTCTGGGCATCGACAACCGTTCCGGCCACGGTCCCCAAATGGGCATGGTTGAGGATGACGTTGCTGAAAGCGGGAGGGGAGAGGCGTCCGCCAAAATAGACGGCTTTCACCGCCCAGCGGTAATTTCCATAGGGCAGAGGGTCCCAACCCGTATCCAAAAAGCTGAGGCCGCTTATGGGATTCGGCGTGAGCAGGGTCCAGGCGTTTTCGTTTTGTTCATCGCCCGCGCTCAGACGCCAAAGCTGATATCCAGCCAGGTCGCGAGGAACGGTCCAGCTTACAGCCGCGTTCATCCCTTCGATCGCCGCGCTGACCGACGCGGGAGGGTAACAGGTCTCGTAAAGAACCAGGGTGCCCAGGCCGATATAATCAGTGTTGACCTCCACTACCAGCGACAAGGGGTCAAATCCCGGAGCATTGCAGGATAGGATGTAGACCTCGTGTGAGTTCACCCCGGAAAAAGTGAAGCTGCCGTCGGTTGAGGTGGTAACAGAGTAATTCGCAGGGCCGGAAAGGCTGATTGCCACCCCCGGCAGGCCAGCCAGCGGAGGCACATTCCCCACCACCTGACCCGCGACTGTGACCACAGGATAGGAGGGGCTTCCGATCTTGGCTAAGAGGATGTTTTCCGTGGTTCCGGTGGTCAGAGTGAATGAACCCAGCGTCTGGGTGCCGGTGAAACAGCCGGTCAAGTAGGCGTTGCCCACATTGTCGGCGCAGGAGTCAAAGACCCTGCTATAGCCGGTCCCCGACCAGGCGTTGGCCCAGAGCCAGTCCCCAGTGTTGCTGAGCTTGGCGATGAAATAGGAATTGGCGGCGGCTGGAGAGAGCGTGAAGGGGCCAAAACTGAGCTGAGTGTAGAAATATCCGCTAAAATAAAGGCCATCCGCCGCCGCGGTCAGGGCTGAAGTGGTTTCCTGGGCTGGTGAGCCCACCTGGATCGCGTCCAGCCAGGTCCCATCGGTGCTCAGCCGGGCGATGAACAGGTCGCTCGAGCCATAGCTGGTCAGGGTTGTATTTCCGAAACTGCAAGTGCCCCACAGTTCGCCGCAGATCCTCAGGTCGCCGTTGTGGTCCAGCACGAGGTCGTGGCCGCTTTGATAGCTAACGCTATCGTAACTCACCGCCCATTGCCAGACGCCGTCCGGATCAACTTTGGCCACGAACGACTGCTGCGATCCCTGCGCCTGGATATTCAGGTTCCCGAAGTTCAGGGAATTCATGAAATCCCCGCAGATGTAGGCGTTGCCGGCCGCGTCAAAGATGCAGTTGCCAGCCTGATCATGGCCGGGACCGTTGACCCGGCGCACCCAGAGCCAGTTGCCGTCGTTATCCAGCTTGCAGACGAAAATGTCATACACGGAAGCAATTAGATTTATGGTTCCAAACTGCGTGATCCCGGAATAGATGCCGCTGAACCAGACATTGCCCTGCGGGTCCAGCGAGACGAAGCCATAGGCGGCGTAGGAACTGGAAGCACGCTTCACCCAGAGCCAGTTTCCCTGTGAATCGAGCTTGGCAACAAAGGGGTCGGTGTACCCTGAAGCTGTGTAATTGAAAGGGCCGAAGCTGGCCGTGGAGCCGAAACCGCCACTGACATAGATGTTTCCCGCGGCGTCCACCTCCACCCCGGTCGCGTAATCCAGGCTGTCGCCGCCGGCGCTGATCGCCCACAGCCAGTTTCCCAGCGGATCCATCTTGGCCAGAAAGAAATCCGAACTGCCATGACTGGTGAGGGTGGTGGCCCCGAAAGTGACGCTATACTCAAAGGAGCCTGCCACATAGAGGTTGCCAGACGCGTCCCGGGTGAGCGAATTGCCGCGGTCGTCGCCCGCGGCTCCGGCCTGCACGGCCCATTTCCACTCGCTCAGTTGGGCACTGAGCAAGGCGAAAGCAAAAACTATCAACAAGACAAGGACCAACTTTTTCATCAGTTTCTCTCCTCGATGTCTTGGATTAAAATGTAGCAAATTTCATTCCATACTCCTGTTAGTCAAGTGTTCTTCCGTCTTTATCACATTTGCAAGGAGACACAGTTCCCCGGCAAAAAAAGCTTTACAGATTGGGGGTGGTTTTTATCTTGTGAATCTAAAGAAAAAACAGTTGTTTTGATAAGCATAAAGTATTGTAAGGAAAAGCGATGAAAAAGTTACTTGTCTTGCTCTTTGTCCTGCTTTGTCTGGGACAAATAGCCGCCAAAGTGGATCTGAACACCGCCACCCTCAGCGAACTGCTGCAGCTGCCGCTCACGGAAAGACAGGCGCGGGACATCCTGGAATACAGGACCCACATCGCCATTTTCGGTAGCATCTACGACCTGCGGCAGATCCCTTCCATCGATCAGCGGACGCTTTTGAGCATTCGCGACCTGGTGGTGGTTTCGCTGTATGTGGAGGAAGACGCGGTGGCGGCCAGGCGCGAGGAGATCCGCGACCTGCTGGAACGATTGGACAGCAACGAAGGAGCCTCAGAAGGCATGGCGGACGTTTGGGAGGATTATCTGATGACCCCCCACAATGTCAACCGGATGCTTTTTGACGACTTCATCAGCCTGCCCAACGTTTCCGCGATCGATGCCGTGGGTATCCTCAAACGGGTGGCCAAAGGGGACACGATCGCGGACATGCGCGACCTGCGCAACACGGTCGGCCTCTCCTATTACGGCTACACCAACCTCCGCAGCTACGTTTACTACAGGGAACCCCCGGTTTCGGACCGGATCATGTGGGACGCCAAATTGCAGTATTACACCCGCTATTGGGAGGAGGGGCAGCACGACATGTTCCGCGAATCCTTCCTGCGCAGCGATTACGGCAATTCCGCTATAACGGTCCCGCACCGCAAGGATCTTTCCTACTGGGGCTATTTCAACATGGACGAGCTGGACCCGGACGTGACGATGAAGATGCGCATGCGCTACGGCAACCACTACAAGGTCGGCTGGATGTATTACAATCCCAAGGGCGAGACCTCCATTGTCGACAAGAATTCCTACGACATCATCGCCGATTCCAAGTTTTACGCCGGCTTTGACAACCTGGACCTGCCCTGGCTCAGCAACACCCGGCTGAAGATGTATGTGGGCCATTACCGCGCCACCTTCGGCGAGGGGCTGGTGATGGAAAACACGGATTTCTACAGCGCCCGCAAGACCGGCTACGGCTTCAGCAAACGCATCCTGGGCATCACGCCGGATCTCTCCCGCACCCAGGAATTCGCCCTGCGGGGAACCGCCCTTGAGGTAACCAATCCCTATTTCGCCGTATCCGCCTGGGTCTCCCAGGATAAAAAGGACGCCGTCGTCTATCTGGATCCCGATGGGAACACCATGCAGGTCAACGGCAAAGACAAGGTGTTCAGCTATGTCGTGCCCAGCATCCGCTTCGACAACGATGACCTGCGTGAAGCCGAAGCCTGGTTCAATTCCGAACTGCAGAGCGGCACCACCTATGCCACGCCCTATATAAATCTGGGCTACCGCAAGGACGCCCTGCTGGAAAAGCTTTGGGGCGTGCACGCGCAGGTTAGTCCCTTCATCGGCACCAAGCTTGGCTTCACCACCTACACCGCCCTCTATGAGGACGCCCATTTCGTGGTGCCGGATTGGAACGACCTGAAGATGCTGCTGGTGCGTGATTCCTATTATTATCCGAAGTTCAAGATGATGGATGCCGAGATCGCTGGCATGTACAGCACCCTCACAGACAGCTATGAAAGGGACTACCGCAGGGTGATCGGCTTCGACGCCCAAACCGTGATTGGCAACGTGTCGCTGCAGGGTGAATACGCCGAATTGAGCGTGACCGGCGACGACCTCAGGCTGGGCGACGATCCCAAGGCTTTTGTGGCCAGCGCCTACACCCAGTATAACAATCTCTATTTCCTCACCCTGATCCGGCACATGGATCTGGATTTCGACAATCCCTACAGCAATTCCTTTTCTGAGCACGAACGCCTCAACGACACCATCCTGGAGAAGAACGTCTACGCTCTCACCAATCCCACTCTGGCGGACATCTATCTGAACCAGCCCCAATCCCAGCCGGAAAGCGGCATCTACTTCGAGACCCGCTACAAATTCGACCGCTATTTCACCATCGGCCGGAGCTATCTGGATATTTGGGAAAGGCTGGCCGACGGCAGGCGGACAGCCAGGCTGCAAACGGAACTCGAATTCCGCCCCCTGTTCCAGCTCGCCCTGCGCCTGCGCTACAAGAACCAGGTTAACCGCTATCAGGACTATGCCGACCGCGGAGTTTCCAAAACCGACGAATACACCCTCAGCGTCCGCACCTTCCTCTCCAACCGCGATTTCCTGGAATTCGAATACCGCTACAACACGGTGCTCAGCCCGCCCTATACCTCGCTCACCAATCCAGCCGTGCCGGGCAACAACTCCATGGCCGCCGCCATGACCCTCATGACCGGCGACTACATCGGAGTCAACTACACCCACAATTTCAATGCCAACCTCAAGATTCAGGGCTCCTTCATCTACTGGTTCGGCCATGGCATCTCGCATTGGGATTGGGAGGACATGGAGATCGACTTCATGGGCGACAAGGGCACCAAGGCCTGGATCGCCCTGCACTCGCGCATCTCCCAAAACATGTATCTTTCCATGAAATTCAGAAATAAAACCTACCAGACTCAGGAACTCAGCATCCGCCAATACAACGTTCCCGTGCCCGGTGAAAACCTTTACCAACGGGTGGACCACAAGGAAAACACCATCCGGCTCAGCCTTGAATACCGCTACTAATGTGGAGGAAATAATGACATCAAATAAATCACTGCTTGTAATTGCCCTGCTATTGGCCGCTGTGGCCGGACTTTCCGCCTGGTCGATCACGGACACCTATTTCGGAAACAGGATCGGGGCCCAGGACGCCCGCAGCTATGCCATGGGCGGCACCGGCATCTTTGAAGACCTGCGCCCCTTCGGGATCGCCGCCAATCCAGCCAACCTGACCCTGCTGGACAAAAAGCTGGGCCTGGGCGGAAGCCTCGTCATCAACCGCAATGAGGACAACCGCGCCGTTCCGCTCTACAATTCTTTCGACAACTATATCGACGACGCTGTCTACGCCTCCAACATCAATGCCTACGACAATTTCGCCGGAGCGGGATTCGGCTCCGCCTGGCTGGGCCGCGTCAAACTCGGCATGGGCGCTTACTATCAGCCCCTGCTCAGCTTCAACGGCAACTATCTGGAAGAGATCCGCAACAACCGCAACACGGACAACGACGGCTATCCCGAAAAGATCGCTGTGAACTCGATAGAGAACGAAGGCCTGCTGAACCAGGTTTCCGGGGTTTTGAGCCTGGGAACGGTTTTCGGTGATTACCTCGACGTCAATCTGGGCCTGGATTACGGATACCTGAGGGGCGAGCTCCGCAACAGCAAGACCATCCGCTGGACCGATTGGGCCACCAATACAGTCGGTGAGGGTGTTTTGCCGGACTACACCGAGATAGCGGACCTCACGCTGGACGGCTTCCGCTTCAAGGCCGGGACCTCCATCCGCATCAACAGGAACTTCGGCATCGCGGCAACCTACACCCCCAAAGCCACTCTGGACCGCACCGGCAGCGCCACCATCCAAAAGGACGCCTATCTGAACAACGACGCCATCGACACCCTCACTCCGATCTCCGAAGAATACATCCTGCCGATGGAACTGCGCCTGGGACTCAACTATCAGCCCCGCAACATCATGCGCACCTGGTTCAACATCGAGGCCGAATACGTCCAGTTCAGCGACGTGCACCAGCGCTATGACGACCTCTACAACCTCTACGCCGGGGTGGAGCACCATGTGGTGAACCGCCTGCCCCTGCGCCTGGGATTCCAGGCCACGAGCAGCTATCTGCGCGTGGTGGAAAGCGACGGCGAGATCATTGCCAAACAGGTCCTCACCCCCATGATCACCGGCGGAAGCAGCATCCCCCTCAAGGACAATCTCTTTCTGGACCTCGGCTTTGGCTATTCCTGGCGCGAATATGAGGCCCTGGACATGTTTGGCGACTCCTATTACAACGACAAGGTCTACACCGGAAACAGCAGCTATCAGCTCTGGCCAAACCAATACATCGTTCTCGCCGACCGCGGTTGGGAAAACCCGGACAAGGTGAGGGAAAACAACATCAGCATCCGAACAACCCTAAGTTTCACCTGGTGAGCCCCATGAAAAAGACCATTCTACTCGCGGCGCTGTGCCTGGCTTTGACGGCCGGACTGAGCGCCAGTGACCTGAGGCTGGACATCATGTTTTCCAACGATGTCCATGGCGGCATCGACCGCGCCCAGGCCACTTTCATGAACCCGGATTTCCCGCCCCAGCTTGGAGGCGGAGCTTCCGCGGCCACCCTGATCAAGCAAGTCCGCTCCCTGGGCGGAAAAGACCGCGCCTCCTTGCTCCTGGACGCGGGCGATTTCTTCCAGGGCCGTCCCGTCGGCTCTGTCACCAAAGGCAAAGCGGTGATCGATTTCATGAACGCCATCGGCTACGACGCCATGACGGTCGGCAACCACGAATTTGACATCCTCCAGGTCGATCTGCAGGAAACCCTCAAGGACGCGGAATTTCCCATCCTTTCCTGCAACATCGTCGACACCCGCACCGGAGAATTGCTGCCCTATGTCCAGCCCTACATCGTCCTGGAGCGATTGGGCGTGCGCATCGGCATCATCGGCTTCACCACCACGGACACCGAAAAGATGAGCTTTCCGGAAAATATCAGGAACGTGGGCTTTCTGGACGAAAAGGAGGCCCTCTCCAAATATGTGGATATCGTCCGCAACCAGGAAAAGGTGGACATCGTGATCGTCCTCGGCCATGCCGGGCTGCCTTACGAGATCGAATCGACCTATCTCAACCGCTACGATGCCAAGGGAAATCCTGTTGCCGAGAGGCGCTACGCCGCCTGGGGCTGGGACGCCCAGGAGATCGCCCGCGAAGTGCCGGGCATCGACCTCTTCATCGGCGGCCACATGCACCGCGGCATTCCCAAGCCCTGGATCGACCCTTACACCCACACCATGGTCATCCAAGGCTATGCCTACGGCTCCAACCTCGGCTGGATCACCCTCAAGATCGATCCTGAGACCAAGACCATCAGCGGCTATGAGTCTCCCGCCCTGCGCGAAGGGAGCATGATCACCCTGTTTGAGGACCAGTTCATTCCCGATCCCGAACTTTCGGAAACCATCGAAGCCCAGGTCGCCATCGCCGAGGAAGGCATGGATGAGATCATCGGCTACTCCGCAGTCCATCTCTCCCGTACCAATGTGGACGCCCAAAGCCTGATGGGCAACACGATCACGGACGCCATGCGCGCCGAGGTCAATGCCGATTTCGCCTTTCTCAATCTGGGCGGCGTGCGCGCGGACATCAAGAGCGGGCCCGTCACCTACCGCGACGTATTCCAGGTCATGCCTTTCGACAACATGGTCGTCAGCTTCACATGCACCGGAGAGTTCCTCCGCCGCATCATCGAAACCCGCGTGGAAGGCTCACGCCACGGTTTGGTCGTCTCCGGCGTCAACGTCGTCTATTCCAAGAAACGGCCCAATTTCGACCGGGTGACGTCTCTGCGCATCGGTGGCGAACCCTGGGACCCCAACAAGATCTACACCTGCGTCACCACAGACTTCCTGCTGCAGGGAAATGCCGGCCTAACCCTGTTGACCCAGGTCCCGCCGGAGGACGTCATCCAGCACCAGATCAACCTGCGTGACGCGATCGTGAACTATTTCAAGAACAACAGCCCGGTCCGCACCAAGATCGACGACCGCTGGGACCGCAACGACAACGCAAAACCCACCCCGGAGATGCTCCAATGAACGTATCCATCCTCATCTGCTCCCATTCCGGCAACACCCTCAAACTGGGCGAACAGGTCAGCGACATCCTGATGCAGGCCGGGCATCAGGTGAACCTCACAACCCTTGCTTCCGAGCCGCGTCTTGACCCCAAGAAACCGACTCCGGCAAAGGATTTCAAGATCACCAATCTGCCGGACCTCAGCGGCGCGGACATCGTGCTGGTGGGCGGCCCGGTCTGGGGCTTCAGGCCCTGTCCGCTGTTGATCAAGGCCATGGACAGCCTGGGCGGAAGGCTCACAGGCAAAAAGGTCCTGACTTTCGTCACCCATTCTTTCCCCTGGGCCTGGATGACAGGCAACTCCTCGCTGAACTCCTTGCGCCGCCTGGCAGCGAACGCCGGGGCCCAAGTCGCTGGCGGAGTGGTGCTTTCGGGCGCTGGCAGAAGAAACATGGATTCCTATGCCGCCACCGCGCGCAAGATAGCCGCCCTGGTCAAATAACCCTTCGGCGTCCTGGAGCTTGCTTTGCCAAACCCCCGGATGCCATTTTTACGCTCAAACCTCCCAATAGAAAAGGAAATTGGCCAGCAGTTCCTCCAGCGAATCATCGGCCAGGCCGTGGTTGAACAGCGCGACCTCTTTGATCAAATGCTGCAGATATTCCGGGTCTTTGTTCCGCGAGGCCAGAAAGGCGAGGTTGACGCTTCCCGTCGCCTTGCCCAGCACCAGCGCGGCGCAGATCCGGTTCAGATTCAGCCCTTCTATCCATAGCCGCCCTTCTTTCCTGCGCAGCTCCGGATTGCCGAACACCTTCAGCCGCCGTTGGGCGAAAACCTCTGGCTCGGCCTGCTGCCGCAGGGTCCAGTCGTTGTAGGGGTCGAAGCCCAGGATCAATTGCTGCTCAAGGCTCTGGCGCGGGTATTGGCGCACGAAGTCCAGCCGGGGAAAGTGGAACAGGGCGATCGAGCGACGCTCCTCGGCGCTTTCGCCGTATTTTTCAAAATGCTCCGCCAATCTTTTGGCCAGAGCCTCATTTTCGGTGATTACGGGATTCCCCGCCGGCGTATGCACCGGCTCCGACCCTTTCCGGACCTGGAACACTCCGTCCTCATTGACCACCTGATAAGACCGTTGAATAATACAAACAAAGCCAGGTTTTTGTCATCCCGGGCGCCGGGGTCCTCGCCGCAAAACTTGTTGGGTGGTGGGGTGGTTGACCCGGGATCCAGTTTTTTTGATTGTGAAAAGTGTCCAAACTACTGATTGGCGGTGCAATAGGGATGCTAAAGACTGGATCCCGGGTCAAGCCCGGGATGACAAGCAATGCCTGTATTATTAGTGAAAATCACTATGTGCAACGGTCTTTGGTTTGTGGTCGAGCCCACGTAGAGGAATGTGCCTTCAGGCGTGGCGCTGCGATAGATCTTGTATTCGGTGGCCTCCAGCGGATAGCTCCAGCTAAGCTGGATACTATTCGTGGCAAGGACATAAGATATAGCCAGATCTTCGATGGGCGGGACTCCTGAACCTTCCCACCAGAGGCGGGAATGGGGATCCTGCTCAAAGGTGGGTCCGCCGAAAGCCCCGCTCCAGCCGGAGAAATAGATCGAGCCAGCATCCGCGGTCTTGGAGACGTTGTAGGCCCCGCCCCAGGTATTGGTGGGAAAATAGGCCCCAACCAGATTCAGGGACTGGGAGTTGTTGATCCAGAGCAGCCTTCCGCCGCTGGCGCCGTTACGGAAAGTGCAGTGCTCGAGGGGATAAGTGCTTCCGACCAGCGAGCCCGGCTTGAGCCAGACCCCGTTGGCATCCATGTATTCAAAGATGCCATGGGTGGCGCTCAGGGTACCGCCACTTTCAATATTGAGCGCGTAATAGCCTGTTGTGTTGTGGGTTAAGATGGCGGCGCTGCTGGAATTTCCACCCAGCAGTAGTTGCCCCCCGCTGTTGACCGTGACCGATCTGGCGTTGGATAGCTTCAGGCTGGAGCCGGGATCAACGGCCAGGACGCCATTGTTGATCACCACATTCCCCGAGCTGATCAAATCATGGCTCTCCGTGCGCAGAACGCCGTTATTGATGGTGAGGTTGCCCGCGTTCAGGCTGCTCATGTCCCCACCCAGATAAACGGAGTTGGCCGCTGCCTGGATGTATCCTCCCTTGATTGTGCAGGCGCCGATCGTGAGGTTGAGCAACCTGGAAACAGGATGCACGTTGCCTTCGCGGTCCGTTTCGAACATGGGTTCAGATCCGTCCCGGGTGGCAGTCTTGTTCACCTTGAGAGTCCAGAACCAGCTCGTACTTTGCATTATGACCTGGGCATCAGCAGAGCCAGTTAGTTCCACAATCCCGCCGCTGGGATTGAAATCGGCCCTGCCGCAGTTGAAAGTCCTGCTGCTGCGGATCGTTCCGCCCGTGATGGCATCGGTAAAGTTGTCCACGGATCGCAGCTCGATGCCGACGTTTTTATAGTCGAGCACGCCGCCGCTCATGGTCAGCGTGGCTGCCCCGTCATAGCCAAAGTAGGCGGGGCTGATCCCGCCATGGATGTTTACAGTGCCTCCGCTTTGCTGCGGCGATCCATTCAAGTCGACATAAGAGCCGGAATCCTGATGTAAGTTGATGGTCCCGGAGGAGATGTAGATGTGGCCGTAGATGCCATTGTCCGCCAAGTCCAGGGCTGTGAAGGTGCCAGAGGGTAGACATAGAGCCGGCCGCTGGTGTAGTCGTAGCTGTTGCAGGTAACCACGGCGCCGTTGGTAACGTACAAGTTGATCGAACTTGTTGGTTTGGCTAGTTCCAATATCTGTCAAGATAATAATGTGTGCTGTTACGTCTGCCAAAAGAGTAGTGCGGGATTGCGCTTTGGTCCTTTTACCTGCCAGGCCATAATATTGATCGTAACTATCGCAAAGCAAGGTGGGGTGTATAAGTTAAACCACGGGCAAATAATCGGGGAACCAACATCTGTTGGTCCCCCATATCAAGCCAAGCTTCAGAAGCCAGGCTGATCAGTCTGTCACAGCCGTCACCCGGTAGAAATAGAAGGGTGCGGAAACGAACTCGGCCCAGGAGTTGGTGGTGCTGGTGTCGTGGAGGGAGAAAGGCCCGGCGGGATCGGTGGCGCGGTAGATCTTGTAATGGCTGGCAGTAAGCGGATAAGTCCAGTCCAGCTGGACCTGCCCCGCGCCGTAACTGATGCTGAGATCCTGAATGGGCGGAACTCCCGAGCCTTCCCAGTAGATCAGGTTGTAGGGATCATTCTCGTAAGACGGACCGCCATAAAGGCCGCTCCAGCCTTCAAAAAAGAGGCTTCCCTAGTCCAGGGTCTTGGCCACATTATTGGCCGGATTGACGGGCAGATTGGGAAAGCTGGCCCCGGTGATGACGAGATGCTGACCGTTGTTGATGCTGAGCAGTTTTCCGCCCAGAATGGTTATCGCTCCATTCCGGAAGGTGCAGTAATCCAGGCTGTTATCTGGATCCACCCAGGCGCCGTCCTTGATATTCAAGCCCGAGGTATTCATGTATTCGAAGGTGGTATTGACCGCTGAGATGCTGGCCCCGCTTTCGATATTGAGCGCGTAATACCCTGTCCCATTGTGCGTTATGATTCCGCCCGTAGTCTGCAGCGATCCGCCGCTGTTGACCGTGAGAGCTTTTACGGAGGTGATCCGCAGTTCGGAACCCGTATCCAGGGCCAGAGTGCCATTCACGAGAATGTTCCCGGTGCTGATGAGATTGTTTCCGTTCAGGTCCAGAGTGCCGGAATTTACGAGGACATCGCCGCTGTTCAGGCTGCTCACTTCCCCGCCCAGGTAAACTACGTTGGCCGCTTCGATGCTCAGGCCACCTCTAACGATGCAGGAATTGATCAGCAGGTTGCTGGAAAGCGTGGTGGCTTTGTTCACCTTCAGATGCTGGAACCAGCCACTGGGATGGGGGCTCACATAGTTATCCCCGGAGCCAGTGAATTCCACAGTTCCTCCACCCGGATCGAAAACCGCGTAGGAACGCTGATCCAGCCAGGATCCGTTCACCCGGAGCGTCCCGCCGCTGATATCGAAACCGCAGGTATAGGTGGTATTGGTGATTGTCAGCCCACCGTCGCGGATGTTGAATTCGCCGGAATCCATACTGAAAGACACGTTTCCGTTCTGGGCGAAGAGGGCGCCCGTGTTTCCGCCGTAAAGGTCTATAATCCCGTCGTTTATGATCTCGTAGGTCCCACTGATGATGGTGAAGCTGGAGGGATCCTGATGGAATTCCAGATGCCCGGCGTTGGCCAGGAAGGAGCCGTAGAGGCCGTTCTGGGCCAGGTCATTCACGATCACGTGATTGCCGGCATTCAGGGAACGCAAGGCCCCGCCTCCAGTGTAGGAGGAAATGCTGGAAACATGGCTGCCATAAAATACCAGTTGGCCCGCGGCCTGGTTGTTCAAAACGGTGTTCAAGGTCGCGGCATTATGGAAGGTGACCAGGTTGGTGACGGACAAAGTGCCGGCGATTACAGTCGGGGCCTGGAAAGTAAGCGCGTTGCCGGTATGCGCGTCAATCACGTTGTAAAAAGTGTTGTTGCCATAAACGCTTTGCAGATCACCGATCTTTTCAAAGGAAACCGTTCCTCCGTCAGCGTCAAAGACGGCGCCGCTATTCAGCAACCAGTTCCCTCCAATATAGATGTTTGGGGTTGCAATGAAGGTTCCGGAAAGGATGGAGAGGTTTCCGCTGATATACAGAATACCGGAGCCCTCAATTGTGCCGTTTGTTTTGTTGATCTCCAGGTCGTGGAAATTGGTTGGCGGTGTAATGCTGTTAACGGCATAGTAATATCCTCCTCCGTACAATTCCACCACACCGCCTGTTGGAGAAAAATTACCTTCAGCAGTGAAACTGCCCGTGGTTCTGATCCTGCCGCCACTGATTTCTGTTGTTACCGGCCTCAGATATGATAGGACTATTCCCACGTCTTTGAAATCCAGGATCCCGCCGCTCATGGTTATAGAGGCATCCGCGGCTCCGTAGCCAAATATCGAACCAGTGCTTCCGCCATGGACGTTGAATGTGCCGTTAGAGATCGTCAGACTGGCGTTCATGTCTATCCTCTGAGCCGAATCCTGGTGAAAGTTGATGGTTCCGGCGCTCAGGTTGATGAGGCCATAGATTCCGGGATTGATCAAGTCCAGGGCGGTGAAAGTCCCGCCAGTGCAATATAATGAGCCTTGGATCCATTCGTAGGATTCACAGCTCACATCAACGGCGTCGGCAATGGTGAGACGATCATTTAGTGTCGATTTGTCCAGTTTAAGGGCATAAAACGCTTCATCAGTTTGTATGACACTGTTTGTGTAGACGTTACCATACTCACTACCTTCGAAGATCACCAGCCCGGTGCCCTCGACAAAGGCGGATTCACCGACATTGTTCTCCCAATAAGTTTCGACCTTCATCTCCGGCGGTGCCACAAATGTTCCGGCATCCAGTGTAAAACCGCCATTAAGATCCAGATTGCTGGTGGCGGTGATAGTGTTGTTGCGAGTAACGAGGATTTGATTGCCATCCCTGTCCATCCGCCATTCAGCCTGTTCTTCTCTACCCGTGGAGCTTTTGTTAATTTTCAGAGAACATAGATTGCTGCCCGCGGCGTGGCTCACTTGACTATCCACGCTGCCGTACAGTTCGATCAATCCGCCTGTGGGATTGAAATTCCCCCCGGTAACTTCAAAACTGCCAGTGGTCTTGATTACCCCGAGCATAATGTTTGAAACGAAACCATAGTTTGAAGGTATGATTATGCCGACATTCTTGAAATCGAGTTCTCCCCCTCCCATTGTAAGGCTGGCTGGATCGATGTAGGAAAAGAATGCCGGGCCGATCCCACCGTTGATGGTGAAAACCCCGCCGCTGATATTCAAGTCGCCGCGCAGGTCCACATAGGATCCGGCATTCGTGTCCTGATGGTAGTTTATCTCTCCATAAGCCAGGGTTATGTCGCCGAAAATTCCCGGATCGGCCAGGTCAAGAGCTGTAAAACTCCCGTTGTTGACAACATAGGCGCCCTGCACCCAGTCGTAGCTGTTGCAAACGACCTCCGATCCGGACGGAATGACCATAGTTCCGGCGCTTTTATCCAGGCGCAGGGTCCTGAGGGTTTCCGAGCTCATAGTTTGGGTGCCGCTTCCGTTCAGGGTCAGGGATCCGTTGCTGAAAGCCGAGGGGCTGACGTTGTTGTTCCAGTTTCCGCCCAAGGTAAGCATATGATACACATAGGGAAAGGTTTGCGTTCTGCCGCTCAGGACCCCGTCGTCGATGCTGACGTTTCCCTTGGCCTCCAGCGGGCTGGAAAGGTAGACCGTGTAATTGATCGCGCCGGTCTTGTTGATCCTGAGGTTGTTCACATAATTTCCGGCGTTGCCCAGGTTGATATATGAATTCGCGATCCCCTCCAAGCTTAAAGTTCCGTAATTGAGCATGCAGGTCCCGCCCGATTGCACAACCAGATTGCCTTTCAGGATGGTGGTGCCGGTATACAGTTGGCTCAGACCGCTGCCCTCGTAAACTTCAAGATTTCCACCGATGGTCAGGCTGGCGCTGGAATCGCTGCTGAATCCGCAAACATAAGGGGAGTCTTTATCGGACCTTAAATGATGGATCGTGGTTGGCGCGTGGGTGCGGATGTAACCATGGCCAGTGGCAGTCATGACGAGATAGCCCGAAGTCATGTTCACATTGGAGCCGGAATTAAACTGCACGTCGCTGAAAGCATAGATCGAGGAAGCGTTTTCCTGGGTTATCTCCACGCTGGAGCCCGCGGCAAAGGTTAGGTCACCTTCCACGATTAGAACCGGAGTACCGCCGCTTCCGCTCCAGTCCATGCTCAGCGTGCCATAGAGGCTGGCATCGCTTCTGACGTGGAGAAATTCCTGGGTGATCGTCAGGCTGGTGTAGCCATAGGTCAGGAGTATGTTGCATTCCGCGCCCGCGGTGACCATGGGATAATTAGCCAGGCCATCCGGAATGATCACGTCGTCCGTGCCCAGGGGAACCCGGTTCAGGCTCCAGTTCAAGGAATTGTGCCAGTTGGTGTTGTAACTGCCGTCCCAGGTGTTGGTCGTCCTCTGGGAAGCGGGGTCGAAAGCTTTGTGAAACCCGCTTGCGGCCGGGGCATCATTGAGAGAGGGAATATTTGCGCCGGATTGGTCCGCGTAGAGAGCGCTGCAGAAGAGCACGCAAGCCAAAGCCAGACCAATTGTCACTGCCTTCATATGTTCTCCTTTGGCCCAAACTAAGGAATGCCGTTGTTCAACCTTATACTTGAAAAAACTATCTTAAATACAAACTATGCGGACCCCTTAATGATGTCAAGGGAATTATCATATATTTACCTGATACATGTTGTCACATAACAACTGTTTGTCTGCTTTTAGCGGCCTTGGAATTCTTCATCTCCGCGCCGTAAGCGGCCTGTTTTTTAGGAAATTTAGGCACCTCGTTTATCCTGTGTATCTTGCCTTGTTATTGCATAATGCTATCAATAGATCCCGGAAAATACAGTTGATCTTCTAATATGATTTAGCATGGGGCTTTGGCTGGTTAGGTCTGTTTTACTCAAAACGGTCTGGCGGGCAAGTGATTGAATAAATACACCTTTATGCACTTGCCGGCTTATCGCCCTCCTTATCAATACGGTGTCAATACGGACTCAATACGGACTTTGTCCGTATTGAGTCCGTATTGACACCGTATTGATAAGGGGAGCCACGCAGGGCGTAACAGAGTATTTTATTGATATGAAATCAGATGTGGGTTTTTAATGAATCTTCGTGCATGGTATTGGTTTGGATGTGAACATGTCTGCTTCATGTTTTTTTCTTCCTATCGAAGGATCGGCATCCTCCATCAGCATGCCGAGGTCAGGTTTTCAGTGGGTATTTGATCTGCTGGGGCTTGTGTTCGAAGTAGAAGTTGTGCTCGTCAAAGGCGGGCTGCAGTTCGTCCAGCCAGGTGGCGTTCTCACTGTAGCGGGCGAAGAAGGGCCGGTTCACCCATTCCGGATTGCGCGATTCCAGATAGGAGAGAATGAACACCTTTTGCCCGGAGATCCTCGTCACTCCGTCGATTTTGACCTTTCCCTGGCGGGTGGACATGGAGGGTCCGCGCAGGGTCTTGCAGAGCCCGGAAACGTTGCGGATCACCTCGTTGAAGATGGAATAGGCCCGGGCCAGGGGTACGGCGAAATAGTGATGCGCTCCGGTGTTGCGGGCCATTAACATGTAATAGGGCACGATCCCGAGGCGGTATTGGAGGTTGAGCATTTCGTGCCAGGTCCCCGCATCATTGTTGATGTGGTTCATGATCGGGGACTGGCTGCGGATGATGGCCCCGGTTGACTGGATGCTTTTGATAGCCTTGCGGGCGTAAGGAGTATTCAGTTCGGCGGGATGGCTGATATGGGCCTGGAAGGCGAGGTGTTTGCCAGCTTTGACCACTTGTTCAAAGAGCCGCAGGATATCCCCGCTGTCGGGGTCGGAAATGTAGCGCAAAGGCCAGTAGGCCAGTGACTTGCTTCCGATCCGGATGGCCTGGATATGCTCAAAATCCTTTTCCAGCCAGGGTTCAATGTACAAGCGCAACAACTCCGCGCTCATCACCATGGGGTCCCCGCCGGTGAGCAGGATGTCCGTGATCTCCCTGTGCTGGCTGATGTATTCCTGATAGCGGCGGGCTTCGTCGGTGGCGAATTTGAGGTCGTTGATCCCGATGAATTGCGGCCAGCGGAAGCAGAAAGTGCAGTAGGCGTGGCAGGTTTGCCCTTCGGAGGGAAAGACCAGCACCGTTTCGGCATATTTATGCTGGATGCCTTTCACTCTCTCATTCCCCAGCAGGGGCACGTTGTCCTTTTGCCCCGCCGGATTGGGATTCAGGGACATCCGGATGGAATTCACCACCTCCTTTTGCTCTTCGGGACCGGCGTTCCGGACGGCAATCAACTCCCGGTGGTGTTTGGGTAACATCATGTCCGGATGGGGAAAATTGAGGCGGAAGATGGGATCGTCGAGCGCGTTGTCCCAGTCTATGAGTTCATTGACTACATAATTGTTGGTCTTGAAGGGAAAAACCTGCATCACCCGCTTCATCTTGCTGATATAGGGGCGCGGAAACTTTTCCAGCTGGGCTATCTGCTCCAGATTTCCCGGATGAAAGAACTCGATCCTGGGGTAGGCGTGTTTCATCTTCGCTCCTTATCCCGGTTGGTCTCAGAGGTGAACAGGCTTGTTACCGGTTATCGGCGATGCCCGGCAACTGCTTTCATGCATATCATTTAGCCAATCAACCCTATTGTCTGGGACCTTACTCGGGCTGTCAAGCTTTTTCTGGTTTTAGGTTTGATGGCGGCGTTGCTTGGGATTTGCCGGTGAGCTCGCCGATGGCTGGTCCACTGGCAAATTGTTGATCGTCCATTCCCCAAATTCTCTCTGCGCTGAGATATATCTTGACAGCCGGTGCCTCTTTTCAGGAATATATTTTTATGAGCTGAAAACCCAGACGGTGACCGCGGTCAGAAAGCTGGTTCTGCTCAAATGACAGGGGAGTGTAAATATCTGACTGATGAGCAGGAAAACGCGCATCATCCTCGCGGCGCTCTGTTTGGCCGGGTTGGCGGTATGCCTGTCAGCTGCTGACAACAGCGGCTCCGGAGGGAACAAACGCCTGGACCTGACGCTGTACCACAATGTGGGCAACATCTGGCTGCGCGTGAGCAATTACGGCTTTTTCGGCTCCGGAGGAGACATCACGCCCCGCTATCCATCTCTCGAATATCCCGGCGGCAGCGGCATCGATTACCTTTACCGGGGCTCCCTGTGGTTCGGGGCCAAGAAATACCGCCGCGACGAAGCCGGCCGCAAGCTCTTCTGGCGGGCCCAACACCCCAGCGCGGACAGCACCCAGACAGTGGCGGAGGGCACTTCCGACTGGCAGCCCTGGATGAAGCCGGTTGTCGACACCCTCGTCAGCGTGGGTTTTGACGGCGAATGGGCCATCTATGAGATGCTGCCGGCCTACAATCCTCTGGTGGCCGGTAATCCGGACGCGGTGAACCTCTATGAGCTCTGGAACAGCAGCGACCAGATCGCGGTGGCCAGCACCCGCCAGCAAAGGCGCGGCATGGATGACGACGGAGACGGCATCGTGGACGAGGATTTCGTGGGCTACACCTTCCCTCTGCGCGCGGCCAGCGAGCTGCCGGTGCAGTTCCAATCCTTTGGGGGGCAGTACATTGCCCAGACCAACAACCTGCCCGTGATCGAGGAGGGCTATAACATCGAAATCTGGTTTCCGCTCGGCTTCATGGACCTCTCCGACCGCAGTTTTCCAAACTACGCCTTCGCGGTGCCGCATGACGACGACGGGGATGGTCTGATCGACGAAGATGGGGCCCCCGTCTCAGAACAGGACTTCATTTCCTACTTCTACGATTATTGCCCCTTCGGCACTCCCGGCGACCGCGACCTGGGCTCCAACCGCGGCATGAGCCGGCATTATCCTCTCGGGGTGAGGGCCCGGCAGATGTCCTACCAGTGGAGCTACGATTACATTAAGAACATGGTCTATGTGGAATTCAACGTCACCAACATGAACATCGCCACCCAGGACACCCTGTTCGACTGCGCCATGGGGATCTACATGGATTGCGACTGCGGCCCGCAGGTCTGGTCTTCGGACAAAGTGTTGGACGACGTTTCCGGCTACGTCAAGGGCGAAAACTATGAATTTGCATACACTTACGACCTCGATGGCGATGGCGGGCTGACCCCGGGGCTGATCGGCGCCAGGGTCTGCACTCCCGACCCCGAGCAGCTTCGCTTCCATTGCTGGTATTGGGAGGGAAACCAGGGCCCCTGGGATTCCGAGCCGCTTTCCTTCAACTTTGCGCCGCGCCGCACCGCCAACGAAAAATACTGGCTGCTGACCGGCCGGAATGCCGATGAGAGCAGGTTTTTGCCCCTGCGCCCGGAGCAGGACGACCTGATGGAATACGTGCAGCCGTCTCCCAACGACACCCGCTTCCTCTTTGCCTTTTACGGCGCGCAGCCCGGGACTCCCGAATACAACGAAATCCAGGACGGTGTCTACTACAAGCGCTGGAACCTGGCCCCGGGGCGGACCATGAAGATCGTGGTGGCCGTCTTTCCCGGAGACAACAAGGAAGACCTGAAACGCACGGCCCGCTGGGCCAAGGAGATCTATGGCGAGGCCCAGACCCTCGTGACGGTGGTATTGCCGGACACTTTCCCGCATTACAACCCACCCGAGCCTCCGGAAATCCCGAAACTCTTTGCCGAACTGCGGGCTGACGGAAGCGCCATCGACCTCTATTGGGACAACCGCAGCGAGTTTTCCTACGATTTCAAGACCGTCAGCAGCGCCATCATCGGCTGGCAGAATCCCGACAGCCAGTTCTTCAAGCCCTTCCTGGACAGCGATCCCACTTTCGTGGACTGGAGCGGGTTTCCGCCCGAATTTCAGCCGCCCTCGGACCCCTCCCTGTTCAACATGAACGCCCTGGTCAATCCATACACGGCAAGCCGCCTGCGCCACGATTTCCAAGGCTATTCCGCCTGGGGCCGCAGCGCCAGCGGTTCCCAGGAAGAATGGATGCTGGCCGACAAATGGGACAAGATCGAGACCCAGAGGGACCGGGACGACTATCTGGTCAATTACGACAGCCCCCACGCGGATTCGCTCTATCTGGATTTTGGCGGCTACCTGGGTATTGACAAAGGCCTGCCCAATCCCAACGCCTGGCCGGAAAGCGCGCAATACTCCGATTTCTATGCCTATGACGAGAATTACCGGCTGGCCCCCAATCCCCCGGATTCCTTTTATGGCTTCCCCATCTATGACCCGGACATGGATTACGGCCCGGAGATCCTGGCCGCGGCCCAAGCCATCGCGGACGCCTTTGCCGGCTTGCCCTCTGAGGAGATCCTACGCCTCCAGGCCAGGCTGTTCCGCCATCCCCAGCTTCGCCCCGAGATCTTTGACACTCTGCTGGACAGCAAACTGATCCCCCTGCACGGGCATGGCGGCCAGGCCTTTCTGGACGATCCCGAGGCCCTGGAGCTGATGCGCAAAAAGCGCCTCGCCCGCCGCTATTACCACTCCGCCATCCTCCATCCCCGCAAGGGCCATGAATACTATGTCGCCGTCACAGCCTATGACCGCGGCATCCCCACCAACGACCTCAACTTTCTGGAAACCGGCCGCGACGCCGATGCCAACATGCTGGTCTTTTTTCCCGGAACAGCCGCCCGGGAGGACATGGACAAAATCTACGTGGTCCCCAATCCCTATCTGGGCCGCAGCAACTTTGACGGGCGCCGCGAAAACGACAGCAAGGGCGATAAAAGCCGCAGGTTGTGGTTCATCAACCTGCCTGAGCGCTGCGTGATCCGCATCTACACCCTGGCCGGCGACCTGGTGAAAGAGATCGCCCACGACGGGGCCTATCAGGCGGATGTGCTCACCATCTCCAAAGCCGCCTCCGCGGGCCTGGCACCCAGCGGAATGCACGATTGGGACCTGCTTTCCCGCCACCGCCAGATCATCGCCCCCGGGGTCTATCTCTACGCGGTGGAAAACAAAGCCAACGGCAAAACCAGGGTCGGCAAGTTCGTCATCATCAAATAGCCGGACTCTGCCTGGCACAGGTCCCGAAAGTCTTGCAGAAATGTGGATACCTAATGGATGGACTTACCCACTTAGTTTGAAAGAGAGCCTCATTTAATCAGGGTGTGGCCAGCACGTAACCCGGGCTCGAAGCCAGGCGCTACTTTGAATTGTCCCTCCGGGATAATCTCCGTGCATGATATTAACATGGATAGTAATCTTGGATTTTTCCCAATTTTCCCGATATTCCCATCATGGTTGCCATTACTTCTATCGTACTCATATCTGACACATTAACAATAGTTTACTGTTGTATATGCCATCCCGCCCCATTTGGCTCGGTAGCGTCTCAAAGGTTGGTGTAAAATAGGTAACGCCAGATGAAGAAAAAGGTTGAGCCAGATCCTGCTCTTTGTTTTGATGGTTTTGTCCAAAACTAAAAGACAAGGAGACGATCATGACTCAACCGAAGCGAAAGAAAGATGAACAGGCGGAATTGGTCAAGTTATTTCGGTCGATAATGCCGGGAGATTTTGTAAAAGTGCTTGAAAGCAGTATCCAGAGGATCATTGAAACTGAGCTCAGCACAATCCTTGGAGCAGAGCCTTATCAGCGCGTGGAGAGCAGAACCAACTACCGCAATGGATACCGTGAACGCAAGGAGCCGCTGAGTACAGGTTTGGGTCCCATCAACCTGACTATACCGAAACTGAGGAGCGGCAGTTTTTATCCTTCGATCCTGGAGCAATATCAGCGTGTGGACAGGGCTTTGATCAGCATCATCAGTGAGGCCTATATTGCCGGCGTCTCAACCCGCAAGATGAATCAGTTGTTTGTTGATTTGGGGCTATCCAACATTGATCGCAGCCTTGTAAGCCGATGCGCGGCTCAGATCGACGCGGAAGTGGAGGTTTGGAAGAACAGGGAATTGGACAATCGGTATGCCTATATCTGGCTTGACGCGATCTACACCAAGATCCGGACAGAGAAGGGTGTGCGGCCGACGGCGGTATTGATTGCCATTGGTCTGAAGGAAGACGGCCATCGTGATGTTTTGGGTCTTCATCTTGGCAATAGAGAAAGCTACCATAACTGGAAAGACTTTCTGCAAAGCCTCAAAGAGCGTGGTTTGAAGCGCAGCGAGCTCTGGATCAGCGACGAGCATGACGGCCAGATCAAGTCGATAGAAGAGTGTTTTCCCGGTCAGTTAAGACAACGCTGTATCGTCCACTGGATGCGCAATGCCCAGAGCAAGGTGTCCAAGACAGATCTACTATGGTTGTTGCCGCTCTTGAAAGACCTGGTGGGCTCAAGAACGAGGGAATCGTTTGAACTTGCCTGGAGGCATTTGTGCAGCGTGGTCGAAGCCAAGGGCAAAGAAAAGCTTGGGAACTGGCTGGACGACACTTATTATGAGATTTCCGTGTATCTGGAGTTCCCCACCGGCCACTGGAGCAGGATAAAGTCCACCAACCCGCTTGAAAGGCTGAATGAAGAGCTCCGGCGCAGGGAAAAGAGCATCCGCATCTTCCCCGACGAAAACAGCTGCATACGCCTTCTGGGAGCTATCCTGCAAGGGTATTCGGAAGATTGGACCAGTGGCAGGATCTATCTGTCCGAGCCCTTGGAAAAGATCAGGGAACTACAGAAAAGACCCATACCGGTCGAGTCGCCGCGCGACGGGCTGGAGCCCTGCTCCGTCGGCT
>JAHYIU010000031.1 GCA_019429425.1 Candidatus Syntrophosphaera sp. | reverse complement strand
CGACCAGGGGGGCGTGGCAGACATTGCAGTTTTCAGAAGACGTAAGGTCCTTGAGGCAATGGGGACATTTGAAGGTCGTGATCTCACCCTCATTGATCTTGAACGTGGATTCGTATTCGTAACTGCCGTAATAGGATGAAAGCCAGATAGTACCATTTTTATCTCCGATCTGGGTGATGAGCTTGATCGCTGGAACGCCGTCGATGAGTTTGCTCTCATCTCCCAGTTCTTGTCCGCATGAGGGGCATTTAACCGTCAGCTTGTAATAGGGGTCCATCATTCCTCCTCTTATCTGCTTGGTTTTTCCAATTATAATTTAATGCCATTGCAGCGCAGAACAAGATAAAGTTATGTCCTGCGCAAAATGTTGTTTAAGCCTTGCCTCGGATATCTTGATTCACCATCTGCAGAGTGGAAAAGCGTACCATCAGGACCAGATCATTTTACAGGCATAAAAATTAAAAGAAGGCAATGCTCGGGAATGGAGTATAATATTATAGATAGCGCATGATCACGATGGCACTTCATCCAGTTGGGATGCAATTAAAGCTTGACAGATTCTGCGTGGTTGCTTTAAGAGTAACCAGTAAGCTATAGCTTAAAGGAGATTAAAATGCGTAAGTTCTTATTTCTGCTCATAGTGGCAGTGATCGCGATGGGTATGTTGCTGACCGCCTGCGAAGAAACCGGTGATGATATCACCAACCCCGATGATTCCGAGTGGTCATTGTTCTTCGTCCCGATGGGCGGAGGGGCCAAACCCGAGTCCCATTATGTAACCGTCATGTGGATCGGCGATACAGCCAACCCCAATCCTTCCAGCGTTTCCGTCAAAGTTGGCGAAACGAATGTAACCCTGGAATTGATACCCTTCATCAATGCCTGGATGGGCGAAGCAACCGTCACCCCGGGACAGCAATATGATGTTAAGCTCGATGTAAACGGAAGCACCAAGGTCAACACGACCCTGAAAATTGTCTACAACGCGCTCGCCCAATTCCCCGCGAATTACAATCCCAGCGGCACCGGCTCAATGAGTTGGACCCTGACCGCCGACAACCAGTCCCAGATGGCCTCCGCCATATCCTTCGACAACGATACCATGGCTGAAGACATCTTTGATCATGAACTTCTGCCCTCAGACCGCTCCTATGTGTTCCCGGTCAACGCTGTGCAAAACTATGGCAGCTTGACCACCTACACCCTGGAGATCACCCAGATGAACTTCAAATACCGCAACAAAGTCATGGTGGTCTCAGCCCAGTCCGACAACAAGGATTACGGCTTCGGCGGCAAGAGCAGGGACACCCAGGAATACATTGCACGGTATTGCCTGCGCCTGCTTAATCACATCCGCTAAACTCATAACCAATCATTTCCTGGCCGGGGATTTCTTCCCCGGCCTTTTTTCCTCCCGCCCACATGGCTCCCCTTATCAATACGGTGTCATTACGGACTCATTACGGACAAAGTCCGTAGTGAGTCCGTATTGATAGCGCAATGATAAGGAGAGCGTAAGGGTATATGTATGTACTGTATGACGATAGCGGTGATCGAGTGGAAAACGTTTTGGGCTTGGAGCCTTAATTATTGATCAGCAAGCTTTCCAGCTCTCTGAAAGCCTGGCGGAGCTGGCTTTCGGCAGCGGCGAATTCTTCCCGGCTCGGCACAGAGATCGGATCTCCGTAGGAGACCTTGATCCGGGAAAAGGGTTTGGGCACCCGGAAGCGGTCCCAGGAATTCAGCACCCATTCCCTTTCAGCATGGGCGACGATGGGTATGATGGGGACCCGGGCCAGCAGGGCAAGCTGGAACAATCCTGGCTGGATCATGCCCACGGGGCCTTTGGGGCCATCTGGGGTGATGGCCAGGCTGTGGTTTTTAGCCAGGCGGATCATCTGTTTCAAAGCCTGCGATCCATGGCGGGTGGTGGATCCGCGCACGGTTTTGTAGCCCAGATACTTCAGAGGCCCGGCGATCAGTTCTCCGTCCTGGCTGGAGGAAACCATGACCACGGCGTTGCTGAACATCCTTTGCATGGCCAGCAACAGCAAGTTTCGGTGCCAGAAGGCGTAAACGCAGGTATGGCCGTTGGGCGGCTGGTTTTGGACATCCCATTTGAGCGTTGCGTTGAGCAGCCTGAGCAGCCAGGCGCCGCATCGGGCTTCGATCTTCATGAGAAGTCTATTCATCCAGCCCCAGCAGTTCTTTTACCAGGCGGAGCATTTCCACGCTGGTTTGGCGATCCGAGAGCAGCGCTTGCAGGTGTGAGAGTTCCTGCTTGAGGGAGGCCATTTTGTCCGGATCGTCGAGCAGTTCCAAAGCCCTGGTTTTGATGTTTGTCGGAGTAAGCTCGTTCTGGATCAGTTCGGGCAGGAGATCCTTGTCCAGCACGATGTTGGGGAGCCCGATGCGTTTGACGTGGATGAGCTGCCGGCCGATCAGATAGGAGAGGGGAGAGGCTTTATAGCAGATCAGCAGCGGTGTCCCGATGTAAGCCGCTTCGAGCGTGGCAGTGCCGGAGGTGCTGACCAGGAGATCAGAATACTTCATCATTTCATAGCGGTAGCCGTCGATTACACGGATATTCTTCAGTCCGGAGCTTTCCAGCAGGTCCATGAACAGGGTATGGCTGACAGTGAGGGCTTTGGAGACGAGGAACTCAAACCGCCCCGGATCAAAGCGCTTGGCGGCTTGCAAAAAGATCGGCAGCATGCGCCTGATCTCCACATCCCGGCTGCCGGGCAGGAATCCCAGCCACTGCTTATGCTCGTCCAGGCCATAAAATTGGGCAAAGCGGCCTCTATCCAGTTCGAAGCTGATCTCCTCGGCAATGGGATGGCCGACGTAGGTGGCGCTCACGTTGTGGATCTCCAGAAGTTCCTGTTCGAAAGGCAGGATACAGGCCACCTGGCGCACGCTGGCCCGGAGTTTGTGCACCCGCTCGTGTTTCCAGGCCCAGAATTGGGGGCAGATGTAATAGAGCACGGGGATGCGCAGGTTGTCGGCCAGATTGGCGATCCGGAGGTTCAGGCCAGGATAGTCGACGAGGATCGCGAGGTCTGGTTTTTCCTGCTTGAAGAACCTTTGCAGGCGTTTTTCGACCTTGAGGAAAAAGGGCAGATGCGCCAGCACCTCGGAAAAGCCCATCACGTTGAAGCGGGCAAACGGAAAGAGGGGTTTGAGCCCCTCGGCCTGCATCCTGGAGCCGCCAATGCCGATGTGGCTGACCCCGGGGATCGCCGCGTTGATGCTCTTCATCACCAGGCTGGCATGCAGGTCGCCGGAATTTTCCCCGACCAGCCAAAAGATGCGATGGGACTTTTCAGCCATGGCCTGCTTCCTAAAAGAGTGAGATTCCCAATACCGTGATGGTCGTGACCACGGTTGCCGCCAGCAAAACTCCGGCGAAGATCCAGAGCAGGGATTTCCAGAAGGGCAATCCAAAGAGCTTGGCTGCCAGCGAACCTGTCCAGGCGCCGGTTACGGGCAGAGGTATGCCCACAAAGACCGCCAGGCCGTATTCTGCATAGCGCTCTACCACTTTTCCCCTGTTGCGGGCGCGGTTGCAGATCCAGTTCGAGAACCGCGCGCCCCAGCGGAATCTGCTGATCAGCGCCAAAAACCATTCAATGAACAGCAGGATCAGGGGTATGGGGATCATGTTGCCCAGGATGGACAATCCCGCCGCCTCGTACCAGGGCATGCCAAAAACCGCCATGGCCACGGGAATGGCGCCGCGCAGCTCAATTATCGGCACCATGGAGATCAGGACCACGACCAGCCAGGGGCTGATACCCCTGTCTTTGAGCGCAGCGGCGGTCCTCTGGCCGAACGATTCGGCGCTCAGCATCGATCCGCTCAGCAGCAGGATCATTACAAGGATCAGGAATCTGGTCCGGATAGGCAATCATACTCCCATGAAATTCAAACTCACTAAAAGCCATTTTTGGCGGCCGAGGTTTTTTGACAAGCAAAATTCCGGTTCCGGCCAGGCAGGGAAAAAAACCCCTGCGGCAAGCAGCCTGCCGATTATACTATCTTAAAAACATCATGAGGTATGGAACATGACCCAGAAACAGGAACTACTGGCATCGATCAAGAAAGCGATGCAGGGCGAGAAAGACAGCGTTACGCTGTATGAGAACGCGGCCGCACATGCCACCGACGCAGAGGTGAAAGACTTTTTCACCTCGCGCAGGGAGGAGGAAAGGTTGCATTACAACTATCTGCTGAACTATTACCAGCAAATTTCGGGCGATCTGCAGCCCGCGGATTTTGCCCCATCGGCAGACGCAGGCTCCCATCCGATCTTCTCGGCCAGCTTCATCAAACGGATCGGCGAGGACCAGTATCTCTTTTCGGCGATCTCAACAGCACTGCTGCTGGAAAAGGACGCTTTCGAGCACTATCGGAAATGCGCCGGGCAAACTGACGACACCAATCTGACCCACTTTTTCCAAACCCTGGAAAAATGGGAAATGAGGCACTACGACGAGCTGCTCAGGATCCAAAAGGAAGCGGAGCAATTCTATTGGGAGGCCAACCGGTTCGAGCCTTTTTAAGGTTCAGCGGTAGAACTGCTCCAAGACTTCCAGGCTGCGCAATTTTAGAGGCCTGTTGTAGTGGGACAGGTAAAAATCGGCAAAGATCCGGTTGATCTGGCGTACGCATTCGCCCTCAAGCCCGATCGTACTGACGTGGTCCCCGATCCGGGGCAGCAATTGCAGTATGGTCGAGCCTTGGGAGCTTAAAAGCTCGTATCTGACCTGCTCTGATGATGGTTCAAAGCAGTCAGGGCAGATCAGGATAGCGGCTCCCTTGTCGTAGGCGATGATCTTGCGGCCGGAATCATGGCAAACAGCACAATGATCGGGGCGGAAGGGCGTTCCCAGCAGCGTGAAGACCCTGAGCAGGAAGCGCCACCAGATGAGGATGGCGTTTTTATCCACGGACAGCAGATAGTCGAGAAACTGGTGCAAGAGCTCATGATACTGGGGATTCTCATCGCTGGGAATGATGAGCCGGGAATACAGTTCAATGGCGCATTCCGCCGCTGTCCAGCTTTCCACTTTTCGTGAAAGGTCATACTGGCGGGCGAGCGAGAATTCGCACAGCAGGTACAATCCGCCCTCCTGCGGTTCGTAGAGGGTAAATTCGTAGTCACAGAGCGGATTGAGCAGGTCGGCCTCCGCTTTCTTGCGGATACCTTTGGCGATGATCGAGATCAGGCCGCGTTCCCGCAGGAAGGCTTTCAGGATCAGGCTGCTTTCGCTGTAGGGGCTGGTCTTGAAGATTATTCCGCTGTCTTTGATCCTGGCTTTCATGGCTTGAGTTCCTCGCGTACGGCACGCAGGTCCTTGGGATCGGCAAATACGGTGTGGTGATTGGTATAGGTGACAAATCCAGGCGCGCTCTTGCGCGGTTTGCGCACATGGCGGGCCTGGGTGTAGTCCACAGGGACGTTTTGGGAAAAGCGGGCTTTGCTGTACCAGGCCGCCAGGCTGCAGCAGATCTTGATCAGATCAGGGCCCGGAGCGGTTTTCTTGAAACAGCGCAGCAGGATGTGGGAGCCATGGTAGATGCGGGTATGGAACCACCAATCATGGGGCTGGGCCAACTGGGTGGTGATGAAATCGTTTTCTCTGGCCTTGCGCCCGATCACGATCTCAAAGTCTTCATTCAGGCGCAGGCGCAGCAGTTTTTCCGCCTGGTCCAATTTTCTGCCCAGACTGGCAAAATACCTGCCCCGGGGGGCGTAAACCAGTTCGCCTTTGTCAACCCGGCCCAGGATGTTTTCCAGATGCCTGATCTCAAGCTCGGTCTGGGATATATTTTCTCTGATGACCTCGGCCCCCCGTTTGGCTTTGTGATACTTTTTGAGATAGAATTGCAGGTTTTGCTGGGGGCTTTTATCCGCCTGGAGCGGTATCTCGATGCTGGCCAGGGCTGGGTCGAAATAGTTGGTGGCGATCAGGCTGGTCTGGCCTTTTTTGATCGAGGTGAGGCCGGTTTTGAGGGTTTCGGCGCAGATCCTCCAGTATTCGGCTTGATCGGCGTCTTTGATTTCATCCTGTTGTTTGGCCAGCTTATGCCGCGCTTTGTTGAGCTCTTTGGTCCAGTGGGCCCGGATGCTTTTCAGGGCCTGCAGTTCGGCTCCGGCCAGCAGCACATGTTCATGGTAGTTGCGCAGATAGTCGTTGACGGTATCGCAGACTATCTTTTCGCCGCCTTTGGCAGCTTCGACGCTGAGGGGCAGGCTGATGTTTTCAACCCGGGGTTGAAAAGTGGTATGCGGAGCTTGATAGGGAAGCCGGGGCAATACCTGGCGCTGGGGATTGTCCGCGTAGGAATACTTATTCAGGGCATCGACGATGATCAGTTCAGAGTTTTGGACGGCCAGGATGAGATTGGGTTTGGGTGGGGTGAATTCCGCGATGAGCACATACTGGACCCTTTGTTGGTATATATCATTCTGCTCAAAGGCAAACTGGATTATGCGGTCGTTTTCCGCGATCCGGACGCTGCTTAGAGTGGCGTGCGTAAGCTGGTTCCAGATGCTGGATTCGGTTTTGGCGGATACAAAATTGTCCGTCCAAAAAGGGAAGCTGTCCCGGCTGGACGCGATGAGCAGCAGATCCCGCTTGTTTTTAAAGCGGACGCGGATGCCAGCATCAAAAGAGTGGACGCTTTCCACCCTGGACCCCAGAAGGCCATGCTCACTGGTCCAGGCTCGTAAAATGGTGTAATTCATATCGCTCACTCAATTATTCTTGACAGCAAAACCGCCATTGGAAAATCTGGGTCATTATTATGAAAGCTGATAAGGAGTCAAGCATGAAAGCAACAACATGGATAATAGGAGTTATACTCGTCATTCTCGCCATCATTTTTGGGGCGATGTGGATAAATGCGTCAAATAAAGCCAAAGGCCTGGAAAAAACCAGGGCTGAGCTACAGCAGCTTTATGATGACTCGAGCCTCACCATCAACGAAATCCAAGGCAGCCTTGATGCTTTGGACAGAGAGATATTGGGAACCATCGGCAGGGATAGTGAACTTCCGGCCGGAACTCCGGAAGAAAGGCGGGCCAGCATCATCAATTCCATCGCCAACGCCCGCACCAAGATCGAAGAATACAAAGACCAGATCAAGAGTTTGGAATCCAGGCTCGCTTCCAGCAGCGGACAACTTTCGGGCTTGCAGAGCATCGTGAACAGGCTTAAAGCCTCGGTATCCGAAAAGGAACGTATCGTCAGCGAATTGGAAGGACGGGTGGCTGATCTTTCCACAACCCTGGAAACCGAACGCCAGACCGCGCAGGCAGAGATCAATCTGCGCGAAAGCATGCTCAAGGAAAAAGATAATGTCATCACCAACCAGAGCATCGAAAACAACCAGCTTTACTACGCTGTGGGAACCCGCAGGGAACTCCTGGACAACGGGATAATCGACCGCAAGGGCGGCATCCTGGGCATCGGCCGGGTCTCGACTGTCACCCGCAATGTCCAACTGGCCAAGTATACGGCCTTCAACCTCCTGGACACTCAGGAACTCACCTTCCCCGCCACCAAGAAAGGCTATGCCATCCTTTCCAACCACGTGGCGGCTTCCTATGAAGTCAACAAGGTTGGAGACGAGTACGTGCTCACCGTGACCGATCCCGAGCTGTTCAGAAAACAGAAAGTGTTGGTGATCGAACTGAAATAGTTCTTTCTCAAGAATGCAATCAGCCACCTCTTGTCGGGGTGGCTTTTTTTATCCTATAAGATCAAGAGGGGAAATCCCCCTTATATTCTGAACATTGGTTTCCAGGACGTTTCCCGCCGGATGCCTGCCAGGCGGGCGGTTATCCGGGGCGATACGCAGGTGAAACGTATGTTCAGAATTTGTGGGTTTTATAAGCTGATTTGGCTTGTGACCCAACAGGTGGGTTCGAGGCTGCGAATTGGGGCCAATCTCAGGATCGGTCAGAGATCGAGGTACCTGGCCGCCTCATAGAGTGCCCTGCCGCCAATGAAACCAGCCGAAGCCTGGACTACGTTTACGGGCAAATCCGCCATGGCCACGGCCTTGCCCAGTTGGGGCATGAACCATTCTCCCACAAAGTATCCGAGCACGATAAAAGCGCTTCCCAGCAGTGGAAAAACAAATTGCAGCAGTCCCTTTTTCTGATGGGCCAGGCCGCAGATAAAACCCTCAATGCCTTTCACCACAAGCGTAATCGGCGCGAACAGGGGAAACAGCAATAAGTCCGCGATGGCGCTGCCGATCCCGCCAGCCAGGGCTCCGGCTTTTTTGCCCGCGTAGAGGCCAACAAAGACGATCATGACATCGCCAAAATTGAAAAATCCGCCGCCCGGAACCGGGATGGGGATGATCATGGTGGCCACGGTCACCAATACGACAAATCCCAGGATCTGGTACCACTGGCTGGTTTTTGATTTCTTCCCAGCATGGCAGTGCATGATCCGGTTGTCGATCATTTCGCCCTTTTCCCTGGCTTCGTTCACCAGAGACAGCAGCATGGAAAGGAGGATGGCCAGCCTGGCCCTGAATCTATGGGCAAAACTGTGTTTTGAGCTTTGTTCCGAGGGTAGCAGGCGCTGATGGAACGCCAGTTCCGCGTGGGCGCTGAAAGCAGTGTTGTACAGGACTTTACCGAGGATCGCATACTTGAGGATGCCAATGCGGAGCGGCAGGCGGAGGATATCGTCGAAACTGACGCTGCTGAAGAACAGCTGAAAGGTCAAAACAGAATTCATGAACAGCAGGATCCGCTTCAGGCCAAACTCCAGCCAGAACAGAACCGAGCCGGGCTCGCCTTCCGGAGTGCGCACCCTGATCAGGCCAAACATGCAATAAACCAGGATCAGGGACACGAGGAAGGGCAGCATCATTTTATAGCCTGCCAGCCAGCGTTTGCCGCCCCGGACGCTCAAGAGCAGAATCGAAAGGACAAGAAAACTGGAAACCTGCACTGCCAGGTTGTCCATGAAGATCCCGCAAACAAGCACCAGTACGGCCAGGAGCAGAATCAGCGAAAGGCCGATCTTAAACTGGGGTGGCATAAACCTTGCTCAAGCTGGCCGAAACGGGCTCAAAAACAACGCGCCGCGTATCAGGAACCGGATCCGCGTGCGAAGCATGGATCAGGCAATATGAAGATATGTGCCCGGCGAGGAAATCGCTGATCTGAAGCTGGAACAGAGATTCATCGAGCACTATGCAGCAGGGGCGGTTTTCCGCTTCCACAGCCATGCACAGGTTATCCAACAGAAAATCGACGGTGTCTTTTTCGGTCTTGATCTCAGCGTGGGGTTTGATCAGGCTGGCATAGGCTTTTGTGGTCTGGATCTGATGGTGCATCTGCTGCTCAAAATACAGGGTGTAAATATCAGGTTGGGCCAGTAAGCGGGGCAGGAGGAGCTGAGTTATGAACGAACTTTTCCCGCTGCCGTTGGCTCCGCTCAGATGATAACTTGCGCCTGCTGTGAATTCAAGGCAGGTCTCAATCCGCAGGCTAAAATCCGTCCAAATGGGGTGGAGGGAGGGTTCAATCTTCAGCATCAGAACTTTCGCTTAGGATTTCTTTCGCCGTTCCTGCCTCGGTCAGCAGCCTGCGCACGATCGTCTTGTTTTGCTCGTCCAGCGAGTGCC
This sequence comes from Candidatus Syntrophosphaera sp., assembly GCA_019429425.1. Classification (NCBI taxonomy): domain Bacteria; kingdom Pseudomonadati; phylum Candidatus Cloacimonadota; class Cloacimonadia (SeqCode); order Cloacimonadales (SeqCode); family Cloacimonadaceae (SeqCode); genus Candidatus Syntrophosphaera; species Candidatus Syntrophosphaera sp. The sequence continues at coordinate 15,551 of JAHYIU010000031.1, read as the reverse complement.
AAAGATCGACAAAGAGAATGCGCGGGGCAGGTGAGTACAAAGCCAGGAGGCACATCAGCAGGACTTTCTGGCCGCCGGACAGAGTGGCGGTTTCGCTTTCCAGGCCGATCCGCTTGCCGGTTAGTTCTGCAAATCTATCATTGACATCTGCAGTGGACTCAGTCGACAGATTGTAGAGCAGTACTTCATCGCGCAGTTTGCCGCCAGCGATCAGAGGGCTGCGGGCATTGCAGATCAGATGGGTGTCAAAGCGGTCTTCGCTCATCTCAAAATGGCGGAGAGTCAGGGATTCGAACCCTGGGTACCCGTGAGGATACAACGGTTTTCGAGACCGTCCCGTTCAACCGCTCCGGCAACTCTCCATTTCATGTTCTTTTTTCCAGAAAGAAGCTTGTCAGCAGGCTTCCGCAGGCTTCTGCCAGCACGCCGCGAATCACCGCGGGATGATGGTTGAAGCTCTTGTCGGCCAAAACATTATAGACGGAACCCACAGCGCCGGCCTTGGGATCGGAAGCTCCCAGAACCAGAGCGCCCAACCTGCTCCAGATCATCATTCCAGCGCACATAAGGCAGGGTTCCAAGGTTACATACAAAGTGTAATCCTGCAGGTACTTGATTTTTTGGGACAGGATTTTGTCAATGAGCAATTTCTCCGCGTGGGCCAGGGGATCCGAGTACTGGCGAGTCCGGTTATGCTCCGAAAGTACATATTCGCCGGCTTTGACGAGCACCGCGCCGACCGGTATCTCGTTTTCGGAAGCTGCCTGACGGGCTTCCTGCAGCGCAAGCTCCATCCACCTTTCGTGCTCTTGATACTGGGTTGGCATGGCTCCCATTAAATTTTTCCCCATCTCAAAAATGAGCGCTTAAGCTCACCGAAGTACGCCAGTCCAGTTCATTCAGGCTTTCCCCGACAGGATTGAGAGAAAACTCCAGCAGGGAAAAGTCGGTGAATTTCCAGGCAAATCCGCACATAAGGTTGTATTCTTTCCAGGTTCCCCAAGAATATTGAGGTTTCAGAACATAGTACACATCCTGGATATCGTGCTTCAATGTGAACGCCGCCGTGTAGCGCGTGTTCTTGAAGTTGATGGTGTAAAACGAGCCAGAGTAGTCGGCGTATTCATTGCGCTCAAAACCAAAGGTCAGATCGGTCAGGAGGGCGCTGGTGCCTTTGTTCCGATAGGGAAGCAGCAGCCAGCGCTGGTCCTGGGATCGGGCGATGAAGGGGAAACTGTCGAACACGAGCTTGTATTCCAGGCTGAGCTGACGATAGAGCGCTTTGTCCGCTTCGTCGTAAACATAATCTGTATAATCCGCGCGGATAAGATAGGATTGGTTGAAAAGCAGGCGGTCGCCGATCAGGATGGCGCATTCGGGATTGTAGATGAGGCTGTTGGTGTGTTTATTGTTGTTGGAGAGGATCTCGTTGATGTAAACGTCATCGGTCAGGTTCCAGAAAATGGCGTTGCGCAGTTTGAGCCTGTCGCGCCAGTAATGCACATTGCCCAGGTTGAAGCGGATGTTGCGCAGGTCATTGTCCCAGCGGTTGTTATCGTCCGGGAAACTGGTGATCTGCAGGTCGACGGAAACACCGGCGGAGAGGGTGTCCCCAAAAATGTACTCCCAGGCCAGATTGGTGCCCAGATTTCGGTTTTCGGTGTGACGCGTATTTTGGGCGTTGCTGAATTCTTTGATGGCATAGCTGTGTTTCAAAACAGTATTCCAGCCCAGCTTGCTCCAGGGAGCCAGGCTGAAAGCGAGGGAAGCCTGATTAACCTGGTCAGCGTTGTTGCGGACGACGTTTTCCTCAAGTTCGATCACTCTTTGGGTGAAAACTTCCTGCAGTGTGACCTGGAATGATTCCGAGGGGCTATAGCCGAGGAAACCCGAATAGAGGAGGGATCTGCGTTTTTGCCTGTCGTACAGTTTATAGAGGCCTCTGATCCTGTCAGGAACGGTCCTGTCCGGGCCGAGCACAAAAAGGTCATCCCGGCGTTGGCTGAGGTTGAAATTGTTGTTGAAAGCCAAATAGTCGCTCTGATGGTGCAGATAGGCATTCAGGGAGGCCGATTGGTAATACTCCCAATCCATTTTTTTCCGGTCGATTTCCGCTCCCAATCCTGCCCTCACGCCACCAAATCCCGCGCCGGCAGAGGCCCGGCCAAAGAGCTGATGTCCATCGCTGCTCATGATATTGCCCAGCAAATAGCGGTCTTCTTCGGAGCGCAGATATCCTTTCACGCCGGCTTCGATCAGCAGACTGTCCGTTGGCAGAAAACCAAGCGTGTAGCCCAGGAATCCGGTCTTGCTCCTGTAGGGTTGGAAACTTTCCTCGAGGTCGCTGTAATCGAACAGGTATTGGTAACCGGATTGGAAGCTGTGCCTCAGCATCTTGCGGTCCAAGGCCAGATCCAGTTCCAGGGCTGATATCTGGTTTTCCTGGGAAAAGCTCAGGCGTTCTTCGCGATAGGTCAGGCCCCTGACCTTCAGCAGAGAGGAGCGCAAAGGCGACATTTGGTACTGCAGGTTGTTTTCCACGTTGCGCACGGACCGGTTGGCGGAGAAGCTGAAATCCAGATTGTTGTACTGGGCGACAAGGCCTGTTCCGAAAAGGCTAAAAATGACGGCTGAGAGCAATGAATTCAGCTTCACTGAGGCTTTCTCCGCGGCGTCCCAGATCGATGCCGCTTTGGGTTTGGACTTGTTCCAATCTGCTTTTGTCCGCCAGGCTGCTGAGATTGTTGCGCAGGGTCTTGCGCCGGTGCGCGAAGGCCAGGCTGATCAGGGACAGGTATTTTTTCAGGTCGGGAATGTCGGCAGGCAAGGCCCTGGGTTTGAGGCTCAGGACCGCCGAATCCACTTTCGGGACGGGCTCAAAACATTCCCTGGAAACCCTCATCAGGATCTCGGAATCAAAGATCCTCCTCAGCCGCAGGGTCATGACCCCATACGCCTTGCTGTTTGGGGAGGCGCAGATCCTGTCTGCCACTTCCTGCTGGACCATCAGCGTGATCCTGTTGAAGCTCTGATGGTGCTTTTCCAAATGATGCAAGAGGGGAGAGGTGATGTTGTAGGGGATGTTGGCCGCAAGTTTGATCGGCTCGTCATATTCGGCCAGTTCCTGCGGCCAGTTCACTTTGAGGATGTCCCCCATGACCAACTCAATGGAATCGCCGAATTCGTCGCGCAGGGGCTGTTCCAACCGCCGGTCCAGCTCAAAGGCTTTGATGCTGCAGCCTGTCTTCAGCAAAGCCCGGGTCAGGATACCTTTGCCGGGCCCGATCTCCCAAACTGTGTCCGCCGCGCCTATCCCGGCTTGTGCCACGATCTCCGCCGCAATATCCGGGCGGATGAGGAAATTTTGTCCCAGTGCTTTGACCGGTCTCAATTTAGCGCTCCAATAAAAAACAGATCACCCATAAAACAATGTTCTCAGGGCAATCTGCATCTGATGCGCGGAAAGCATTGCCGCTTAGGCGCTTAGTTTTTCAGCGGCGATCTTTTTGCAGTTTTTGCAGACCTTGTGGGTTTTATCCCCAACCTTGACCTCATACAAGAGTTTGATGCCAGTGTGATGGCAAACGGGACATTCTCCACGTCCCCGGCTGGGAAGCTTTTTTATCTCTTTTCCACGATGCGTTTTGGGCATTATCCAACTCCTTGGTTTCTTATATGTGCCGATAGCTCATGCGAGTACCGGAATAAAACCATAAATACCAGACCGCGTTTTGCGTCAACTGATATTTGGTCTGGGCCTCTGTGTTAAAGCCGCCCATGGAATTTGAAGCAACGATGCCTGCTATTCCGGAAGCGGATGCCAGTCCTGTTTTGGCACAACACATTCCTTGCTTTGTTCGGGATGTGTGAGGTGAAACTGCCAGGGGAAAAAGGTACCGGCATCAGCGGGATAAATGTCCGCGCCGATGCCGGAAGCTATTGGTTCGTATCTGCTTGTGGCTGTGCTATCGCGTCAGATCGAGCTTGTCGTCCAGGGAGAGGACAAACTCGGTTATCAGCCTGACGGCGGCGTCCAGATCCTTGAGCGAGATCACTTCGTTGGGCGAATGCATGTAGCGGTTGGGGATGCCGACCACGGCCATGGCTGCTCCGCCGCGCAGGTCGTGGATGGCGTCGGCATCAGTGCCAGTGCGGCCTGGAGCGATCTCCACCTGATAGGGGATCTTGTGTTTTCTGGCCAGTTCAAGCAGCCTGGCATGGATGGCGGGATGCATGGCCGCGCCGATGCTGAGGGTTGGGCCCTTGGCCAGCGCAACGTCGCCAAACAAGCGTTTGTCGGCTCCGGGGATGTCTGAAGTGAAGGTCACGTCGACCGCGATGGCGATATCCGGCTCGATCTGCCAGGCACTGGTCCTGGCGCCGCGCATGGTGGTTTCCTCGCCCACGGAGGAAACGGCGTAGTAATTGGCATTGATCGGCTTTTTGGCCAATTCCCGCAGCACGGCGGCAGCCACATAGACCCCCACCTTGTTGTCGGTGGCCTTGGAAACGATCAGGTCATCCGAGAGCTGCTCAAACACGCTACTGTAGGTGATGACGTCGCCGACGGCTACTTTTTTCAGTGCCTCATCCTTGTTGGAAGCGCCAATGTCGATCCAGAGGTCCTCCATTTTGAGTTTGGGCGTTTCGTCGCTGCCGCGCATCATGTGGATCGGTTTTTTGCCGATGATCCCGCGCACGATCTTGCCAGCGTGGTAGATATCCATCCGCAAACCGGGCAGCAAATTGACGTCGAAGCCGCCCAGGGATTTCACGTAGATGTAGCCCTGTTCGTCAATGTGGTTGATAATGAGGCCGATTTCATCCGCATGGCCAACCACCATCACCCTGGTCTTGCCGCTGCCTTTTTTGAGGGCGATCAGGTTGCCGTTGGCATCGCTGCTGATCTTATCGGCGTAGGGTTTCAGGTATTCGCGCACGACCTTTTGGGCGGGAGCTTCAAAACCGGACGGACTGGGGGCTGAGACCAGATCTTTCAGGAATTTCAGGTTCTTGGCGTTTGGCATTGTTTTTTCCTAACAGTTGTTCGCGGTCTCTTCCGCGAAGGGATTGACGGTTTTTTTCGGCTGGGGCTGCTCGTGCGGAATGATGCACAGGAACTTCATGATGCCGGTCCCGGTGTTTTTGAAGGCGTGCTTCAAGCCGGGATCCACATAGATGGCGTCATGGGCGGCAAAGGGCAGGTCGCCCCGCTCGGTCTGCAGGACGCCGGTTCCTTCCAGAACATAGACCTCGTGTTCCCAATCGTGGATGTGGAAAGGCGTGTGGCCCTGAGGCTCGACCTCAAACATGCGCAGGGCGAAATTCGGCGCCCCGTCCTTTTGGGCAACGAGCCAGCGGATTTTGGTACCGGCCGCGCCTTCCGCGTTCACAGGCTCGAGTTTGGCCTGGTCAAAGTGGATGATCTTCATTTATTCCTCCATGATGGATATTGGATTATCGGCTTGCTGTATGGTAAGCCTGATGATATGATAAGTTAGTTCTGCGGTCTGGCCATCAAAAAACCGGATAGGCCCGGACCAGTAGATCATTGCCTAAAGCCTCGCAGGAAACATCTTCCAGGGCCAGAGCGGATGAGATCGTGGGAATGTCAAACTCTAACAGCGCGGCTTTTTTCCCGCCCAGGATCTTGGCCCCATAAAAGATGTGGCATTTATCCACCAAACGGGCGGAAAAGAAGGCTGAAGCAAGTTTGCTGCCGCATTCCAGGAGGATGGCGTAATGTCCCTGCTGATGCAGGATACCCAGGATCTCCCGCAGGTTCAGATTATTGCCGGACGCGGTCACGGGATGGATGGAAACACCTTGCTGCATCAGGATCTCCGCCTTGGGCGATCTGTCCCGGCCCCGGGCACAGAAGACCAGGGTGGGATTGCTGCCCTGTCCCGCGACCACGCGCGAATCGAGGGATAGCTGCAGTTTTGGGTCCAGAACGGCGCGCAGCGGCTGTTTGAGAGGATTGCGCAGGCGCACGTTCAGCTGGGGATCGTCGGCCAGAACGGTGCCAATTCCTGTGAGCACGACATCCACTTCCGAACGTAGCTGGTGCACCAAAGCGCGGGACTTTTCGCTGCTGATCCAGCGCGAGGAACCATCTTGGGCGGCATATTTGCCATCCAGGGACAGCGCGGTTTTCCAGATCACGAAGGGACGGTGCTTTTGCATTCGGCAGAGGTAATACTCAAGCTGGCGCGAGATCTCAGGTTTCATAATCCCCGGAACGGCCTCGACGCCAACTTCCTGGAGCCGGAGCATGCCTTTTCCGTTCACCAGTGGATTGGGGTCAAGCAGGCCAAAAACCACCCTTTTTATCCCAGCGGAGATGATCGCCTCGGTGCAGGGAGGGGTTTTTCCGAAGTGGGAGCAGGGTTCCAGGGTCACGTAAAGATCGGCTCCGCGGGCTTGTTTTCCCGCTTTGGCGAGGGCCTGGACCTCAGCGTGGTCGCCGCCGCATTTTTGCGTCCAGCCCTCAGCCATAACTTTGCCGTCCTTGACAACAACCGCTCCCACAAATGGGTTGGGAGAGCAGATGCCGCGAGCGTTTTCGGCCGCCTTGAGGGCCAGTTTCATGTACTTGGCGTCAGTTCTTTGGGTAGCGTTCAAGATTTTTCCTCGCTGGTTCATAGTTGGGGTCTGTGTTCAGGATTTCCCGCCAGAGGCCGATCGCGGCTTCCGTGTTGCCCAGTCCGGCCGCGCAGGCGGCAAGGTTGTTGCGGACGTTCAGGTCTTCCGGCCTCAGGACCTGCAATTGCCTGAGCGCGGCTTGGGCCGGCAGCAGTTCTTTTTCGCTCAGATACAGGGTTGCCAGGGCAAAGCCGGCCTCGAAGAAATTGTTGTCCAAGGCCCAGGAATTAAGGAAATCCTCCCGCATCCGGTCCTTGTTTTTGGCCAATTGCCAATACAGGGCGCGGTAATAATAGAGGTCGGCGCAGTCTGGATATTTTGGGAGGCTCTGTTTGATCAGATCCCAGGCAAGCTGGTCATTGCCGTTGCCCAGGGCTTCGGCTATTTCCCGGAAGAGCTGGTTCTGCGCGTAATAGAGCTGGGGGCTGCCGTTCAGGTTTTGCTTGATCCGCCAGCTGCCAGTGGATGAGCTCAGAAGTACGGTCCAGACCAGTTTCCGGTTCAGTTCCAAAACAACGATCGCGCTCACACCATCATCGGCGGCTCCGGCGTGGAGGATATCGCAGCTTTTTGTCCTGGCCAGTTCTGGAATGGTGGAAAGCAAATGCTGATAGCGCTTTATCAGTTCCGGGTCGTCCAGTTCGTTCTGGCTAAAAGCTCTGGTTTGCTCCCAATTATGGGCGATTATGGCGTCAAAGAAGCCCAGGGCAACAGTTTCCGGGGTTTCCGGTTCCTCCGGCCGCTCGTGCTCAAAGCCGAGTTTTTCCATCAGATAGGCCACGGGGAAATTGGCCGGATATTGGAATTTCGAAAGCCAGGCCAGCAGCGCTGTGCTGTCTCCTGCGGCTTTTTCAGCTGGGGTATTGCCTTCCAGCTCGGGTTGGGGCTGATAGCACCAGAGATCTATGAAGCGCCTGGCAGCCTGGCCAAACTCCGTGTTGGAATCGGCCCGGAAAGCGGGAAAGGGGCTGACCTTGCTGGCGTCGAAACTTGCCGCGTAGGGGCATGATTCGGGGCAGCGGAGGTCGATGCGAAGGCCGTTGCAGCATTTCCAGCCGATCAGTTTGCCCCTCAGGCGGGGGCAGTTCCGGACGCTGCGTTCAGACCTGCATTTGGCGCATCTTTCTTTATTCAGCAGCATGGAGTCACTCCAGGACCGGGGGCATCTGACGCTTGAAAGCGGACCTCTGGATCATCTTATCTACTTTCAGGTATTGCTCCAGAGGAAAATCAAGGTTTTCCGTAGCTTGGATGTTGATGTCCAGATCCGTGAGGGCATAGACGATCTCATCCAGTTCCTGATAGGGCATTCCCAGCTCCGCTTCGTCGGTCTGGCCAGCCCAGAGATCGGCCGTGGGGATCTTGTTGACGATCCTGGCAGGAATTTCCAGCATCCTTGCCAATTGCCAGACCTCAGTCTTGTAGAGGTGCCCGATCGGTTCGAAAGCGCAGGCGGAATCGCCATATTGGGTGAAATAGCCCACCATAAGTTCGGTGCGGTTGCTGGTTCCCACAACCAGAGCGTGGGTTGCCGCGGATATGTCATACAGCACGCACATCCGCATGCGGGCCAGCCAGTTTCCCTTGCGTAGCGGGGAAAGGTTGGATTCAGACTGTTCAAAATAGGCGTCGGCCATGGGCGAGATATCCACATACGCGTACTGGCAGCCAAGCTGGTTGATCAGCACAATCGCGTCACCATGCGAGTCGGGATGGCTCGTTTTATAGGGCATGGTGACAGCGGTGACGTTTTCCCTGCCCAGGGCTTTTACGGCCAAAGCCGCGCACACAGCGGAATCCACGCCGCCCGAAAGGCCGAGCACGACCTTGGAAAATCCCGCGTCATGCGTGTAATCCCGGATAAAGGAAAGGATTCGCTCCAGTTCCAGGCTCATATCCAAGTTGCGCAAATTAACCTCCAGAAGAGATAAGTCATTTCAGGGCAGATTATCCAGGACAGCTTTTTGGTCAAGCACAATTCCGGGAACGCTTGTTTGGAATCTCCAGGCTTGATTTTTCTCTGATCGGAAGCCTTTTGCCCTCTTGATCATTACGCTATCAATACGGACTCATTACGGACTTTGTCCGTAATGAGTCCGTAATGACACCGTAATGATAAGGGGAGCCATAAGGGGGAGAGATGGGCAATAAACTGCAGAACAGACAGATAGACAAGATAGTGTGAACAAAGATCAGGATATCACGCGTTGGTGATAGTCGCGCAATAGATTAGATGGCTAATACTGGCAATCAGCGCAAGGGCAGGTAGGAAACCGAGACAAACAGAGTCCTGCCCGCTTGGGGGAGGTCGCCGTAGTTGCGATAGGGAGTGTTGAAAATGTTGGCCAATGAAGCTTTGAGGCGCAGGTCCCGGCTGAGGGGATATAGTAGTGAGAGGCTGAGATCCAGGATCTCGGGCAACTGCTTGCCCAATTCGTCTTCCTGAGCATAAGCCTGATCGAAGCTGGCTGAGATCTCCGTGTCGCCGAAAGCGAAACTGGTTGAGGTGACCGCCCTGAACATCGGTGAATAGGGGCGGCGCTGCCAATCCGAGCCGGGAAGGTGTTCCAGATCGAGGTTCAGTGATTGGTTCAATTTCAATCCGAATAGATTCAGGCGCAGATCGAGGGCGCTGTGATTGGCGAGCAGCTTTTGATGGCTCAGGATGGTCTGATTTCCATTCTCCAGAGTGCCCAGCAAGGGCTCGTTGTAGGCGAAGCTTGCATTGTGGGAGAAGGAAAGCATGCTGAGAAATCCCTCTTGCCGGAACAACTGGTAGGCTTTAAGTGACAGATCCAGAGGCACCAGAGTGAACTGTTCTCCTTCCGGAAGCAGCGTCCAGGGATGGATTTCGCCCAGTTGGGAATAACTGTGGCCGCGCAATTTTGCCTGGTTGCTCAATTCCAGGTATAGATTGGGCTTCAGCACGATCCTTTTGTGGATGTCCACAGCAGGCAACAGGCGATGAAAATCCGTCATCAGACCAAGGTCCAGCTCTGGAGTTGCCGAACTTATGAAGGGGACCTTGTACTGGATGGACAGGGCATGGCTGTCATCCTGCAGCCAAAAACCGTTGCGCAGGTTGTGCTTTTTCCAGGAGAGGGAGTGGGAATGCTCAAATCCGGGGATAAACTTCACATCAGACACAGCAGTCGCGGATTGGTCCAGGTTTTCCAGGCTTAAGCGGGTTTTGAAACCTGAGAATTCGAGAGGTCCGAGCTTGAGTTCCCTCAGTTCATTGTGCAAGAAGTACCCGAAGAGGGAAGAGGAAAAATCGTCGCCGCGGGAATTCTGGAAAACCAGACCGTGGTCGAGGGAAAACTTAGGTCCGAAACGGGTTTGGAGATGGCCATCGGTGCGGGTCAAAAAACGGTTGGAATCGGGAACTCCGAGGTTGGCGTCGAGCGACAACAAGGGCATGAAACGCAGGGTGGGATAGTAGGAGGCGTGCAGGCCCGCTCCGAAAGATGAATTCATGCCCAGATTCAGATACAGGGGGCGGATGAGGCCTTGCATCAGGGCCGGGGGCTCATGCTTGACCTCCAAAACCCGAGGGACCAGCGGGGCCAAAGAATCAGACGGAACTTCGGTGGGGAAGAGGAGGGCCTTTTTGAGCAGGGGGGCCTTGACGACAGTGTCCGAGCCAATCTCCACGGGAGGGAGGATCTGAGGTTGGGCTGTCAGAGCAAGAGTCCAAGCCAGGCAGACAAGGATCAGGAAAATAGCGCGGCGGGATGCGGGACGGGGAATTTTGATGTTGATCACAGGCCCGCCTACCTTCTTTCTTCAAGCAGCAGGCGGATATTGCGGACTTGTTCGGCGCTGAGTTCGTCGCGGACTTCGTCAAAGGTGAGCTGCGCTTCCTGCAGGGCTTCCAGATTGATCAGGCAGACAATGTAGTGGTAGCTGGCGGGGATGTAGACATCAGGTAAATCCTTGTGCAGCAGCCTGATCTTGCGAAAACTGCGCAAGGCTGCTGAATGATCCCCAGATTCAAAGGCGATCCTGCCCAGCCAGTATTCGCTCCGTGCCCGGAACCAGGGATTGGGCTCGCTATCCAGGATCGAATCCGCGAGGGCGGCTGCGGTCAGCAGATCGCCGGTGTGGAAGAAGTATTCGATCTGATTGAGCTTGCCCTGGGGATGGGAAGAATGGTAGGCCTGGCCTTGGTCCCACAGCTCCCCGAAGCGGATGAAGCCGTTTTGGGTTGAGAGATCGAGCATACGCAGCCAGAGATCCGGTTCCGGCGACATCTGAAAGGCCTCCAGATACCGGTCCAAGGCAAGCTCCGCATTACCGGTGAGCACGGCCAGTTCAGCCCATTTGATCAGGAGTTCGCGGCTGGGGGAGCTGGAGTGGATCTGCGAGGCCAGGCTGTCTGCCGCGCCGTATTGATCGAGCTTTACCAGGGATTCCAACATCAGCAGCTCGATTGCGTCCCGCCTTGACTGCGGAAGATTGAGCAAACCGCGCAGGGCGGAGGCTTCCGAGAGCAGTTCAGACCAGAGTTCGGCGTCGGCATAGAGCTTCACCAGAAGATACTCCAGCTCGAATTTGATGTAATCGCTCCTGAAGGTTTCGATGACTTCAGAGATCCGTTCTATGCAAGCGGCCGCATTCAGCTGGCGGCAACTGATCTCGATGCCGGTGAAGGCTTCATTGAGCAGGACGAGTTCAGCATCCGCGACGGAGGTGTGGGCAGTAAACCTGCGCAGCAGATTGAGCCAGGTTTCCAGGGATGCGTCGTAGGCCCCCAGATTGTATTGGGTGTTGGCGATTCCAGCCAGGGCCTGCAGGTAATGCTCGGATTCCGGGAAATCTTCCAGGAAGCGGTCATAGAGGTCTAGCGCGCGTTGCCACTGTTTGCCTTGCGCGGCGGCTTTGGCAGCCTGGAAGAGGTAAATGTCGGCGTTCAGGCCGCCTGTGGCCAGGTCATAATACAGGCTGGAGGCCTCGTCGTATTTCTTCATGTAATAGAGGGTGTAGGCGCGGTAGGAGAGGGCCTCTGTTTTCTGGTGGGGCGTGCTGGCAAGCCCTGAGGCCTGTTCATAGATGGCCAGGGCCCTTTCGTAATCTTTCCTGCTGAAGCTGATCCCAGCCAGGAGCACAGTCGCGTCGAAGTCCATGGCGCTTTCCGGCAGGGTTTCCAAAACGCGCAGTGCTTCTGTGAATTTGTCCTGATAATAGTAGGTCTGGGCCAGGCGCAGGAAGACGGTCGGATAATTCTTCTCGGAGAGGGCAATGTCGTTCAGAAGCCGGGCGGCGTCGGCATACTCCGAGGCCAGGAAATGAAGTTCAGCCAGGTAGAACTTGGCCTCGTCGGACCAAGGGGAGCCGGGATGTTCGCGCAGCAGCCTTTGCAGGTTCAATCTGGCCTGGCGGTGATCGCTGCGCAGGTAGTTCATCATGCCAAGGCGGAAGAGGGCGCGGTCGCGGTATTTTCCCTGCGGATGGTAGTTCAAATAGCGATTGTAGGCATCCAGTCCGTACTGGATCGCATCGGTCTGATAGTAGGCTTCGGCGATGCGCGCGTCGTTGTCGTCGACCAGAATGCCGGTCAGTTCATAATCCAGGGCTTCGATACTGTAATGCAGGGCCTGCCGGAAACTTCCCTGGTCGAAGTGGAAAACTCCCAGCAAGTGATAAGCTTCGCCCCGCCGGGCATTGGGATCCTGCAGGAAATCCCCGAGCTGGCGGATCGCGGCTGCGGGATTATCTGCATACAGGATCTTCAAGCGCTCGAGATAGGAAAGATAGGCCAGTTCGCGATCCGGCGAGCGCAGGAAACCGCGGAACAGCGAATCAGCTTGCGCAGTCTGGCCAGTGTGCTTGAGAAGCACGGCCTGGTAATAGATCTTGGTTTTCGACTTGCTATCCAGGGAATCCAACAAAGCGGCAGCCGTTGGATATTCTTCCAGCTCCAGGGCCTTTCTGACCTGCAGCAGCCGCATTTCTTCAGTCAAAAATTCCGGTTGTTCCAGCAGTTTGCCCAGATGCGCGTCGAATTCATCGTACAAGCCTTGGGTGAGCAGGTAACTCAGCCAGGAGCTGTGGTATTCCGTAAATGAGTCCTGCTCAGGCTGAGTGGCTTCCAATAGAGCCAGGGCCTCCTCAAAGCGGTCCAGCTTCAGGAGGATCAGGAAATAGTCGTAGCGGACTTCATCAGGATCATCCTGCAAAGCAAGGACATACTCCAATTCGGCCGAAAGGTAGAAACCCTGCGCCGATTGGATGCGGCCGCGCCAAACCCTTGCCTGGTAGTTGAAATAGGAGTTGCTGACGTTTTTCAGAAGCTCGTCGAGCAAGCCCAGGGCACGCTGGTAATCCCCAGTGTAGTAACAACTCACGGCAAAATTCAGGTACACGTCGGCCAGGATATCGGGATGGAGGTCTTGTTTCAACAACTCAGCGTACATGGATTGGCTGAGGCGGTAATCCCCCTGCTTAAGGGCCAGGTTGGCGCGCAGGTAGTCCAAGTTTTGAAGGTAGGAGGAATTTGGGAACTGGCCGCGAAACGCATCCATCTCCGGCAAAACCTCTTCCAGATAGACATCTGAGTAGTAAAGCTCCACTATGTACTCATAATGTTCCTTTTCCCGCAGAGACTGCGCAGATAGCAGAGTGGAGAAGATCAAAAGAACTGCCATGAGAATGACGGAACGTGTCGAACGAAACCATGGGTTAGAAGAGAGCGCTATATTGGTTTTCCTGATTAGGCTTGTTTGCATTTTTAATCCTGCTATTTGTAGGGAAGGATCATGAATACGGCCGTTCCTTCGTTTTCCTTGCTTTTGATCACGATCTGGCCTCCGTGTAGTTCGGCGATGCGTTTGGAGATGGCCAGGCCCAAACCCAGGCCGCTGCTGCGATACTCGACCGTTCCGCTTTTATGGGCGTAGATCTCATTCAATTCGTAAAACTTGCGAAAGATGTCATTGATCCTGTGTTGGGGTATGCCGATGCCGTTATCCTTCACATAGAGGACCAGGGATTCCTTGTTGTCGATCTTTTCCTGGGGGAAGGCGGAACGGCGGGCCCCGATGACGATGTTGCCGAATTCCCGCGTGAATCTGACCGCGTTGAGTACGATGTTGTAGATCATGCGGTGCAGGGCTTCCCAGTTGGCGTGGAGGAAGGGAAGGTCCTTTTCCGTTTCCACCTTGATCTGCATCCGGCGTTGGCGGGATAGGATCTGGACTTCCTGATGCACCAAATCAAGGATCTCAGATACTTTGAGCGGTGCTTTGGGCAAGGATTTGGTGAGGTTGTAATGATTCATCGTGGTGATGTCATTGACGCTCATGGTCAGTTTGGTCACCGCCTGTTCGAGTTTTCCCAGAATGGCACGCCGCTCTTCTTCATCGGCATAGAGGTTTCTTTTCAGGCGTGAAACATAGCCCTGCAAAGTGGCAAGCGGAGTATACAATTCATGTGCCACGATCGCCATGAATTCGTCTTTGAGTTGTTCAAAAGCATTCAGCTCCGTGCTTCTCTTGATCAGATTGGCGTACTGGCCAGAATTCTTGATGGCGATGGCGACCTGTTTTAGCAGCAGGGTGATGATATCCTCGTTGAGATACATCTCGCGGGTGCTTTGGCCGTAATTGTCCAGATAAAGGTATCCAACTGTGAGGTCGTCCACCTGGATCGGGCAGCAAAAGATCGTCTGGATCGCGTAATCCTGCACGCTGATTGAATTTTTGAACCTGCTGTCCTGGGCTGCGTTGAAAGTGATCACCGGCTCAAGTGTCGATTGGCAGAGGCTGAGCGCGGTTTTACTGATCCCGGAGGCAGTGGACAGCAATTGCTTGTTTTGGTCCATCTGCACCTGGTAAAGGTTGTTGCCCTCGCTGTCCTTCTTGATCAGGAAACCTCGGGTGGCGTTGGTGAAATCTATGGCCGCGGAAACGATCTCGTTCTCCAGGTCCGGCATGTCCAGGACCCTCATGAGGTCGCGGGATATGTGCATCAACTGGTTCATTTTTTCCATGCGCAGGGTGATGTCCATGTAGTCCCAGGTGCGGATGATCAGGGCAGTCAGATGGTTTTTGATGTTCCGGACGATGGCCAGTTCGCTGGTGGTGAATTCAAGCTCGCCATTGTCGTTGAGGATCAGGAATCCGATCCTCTTGTTTCCTGACTGCAGCGGCACCACGAGCAAGTTCCTGTGTTTCTGTTTGAACTGGACGAGGCCGTCCGTTTCGAAGGAACGCTCGATGTGGGGCAGGGCCTCAGGGGGCAGGAGCATGTCCGGATCACAATTGAAACAAAGAAAACTGTAGAAATTGGAGATCTTTTCCGAATAGACCATCAGCCTGAATTGCCAGGGGGAGATGACCTGCGTCAATCCTTTCTCGATCAGGAATTTGACGCGCTGGACACTGTTTACGTTGGCGATATTGAAGAGCAGATCGTTCCATTTGCTGCGGGTATCCTTGCGGCGCGAGGCCACTGGGACCAGATTGAATTTCTTCAGGATCTTGAGGCTATGCAGATTTACAGTGAGGAAATTCTGTCTGTCATCCTCACTGATGTCTTGGGTTATCTGCTCCAGATATGCCCGGTATTGGGCAAATTCTTGTTCCGCGATCGCTTCGACGTTCAGTTCGAGAAGCAATTGGACCTTCATTTGCCAGAGTTCCACGATCAATTGGTAGTATTGACGGCGCTGGCAGTTTTCCAGTTGCTGGTTGATCTTTCTCAGGATGCTGCGCAGCGGGATCACCGGGTCCACCAGTTCCAGCTTGAGGGCCAGGAGCTCGAGATAGTACTCCCAATAGCGATACTGGTTTTCCTGGATCCCTGGCCGGGCAAGGTCGATCAGTTCACGGGCCCGGGCATAGTCCTGCAGGCCATAATGGCAAACTACCTGTAAAACGTTGAACACGGCCATGGCATAGTGGTTG